>NZ_QKLN01000008.1:0-271917 GCF_003225665.1 Pseudomonas sp. TKO26 | reverse complement strand
TGTTTCGTCGGCGGCGCAAGCGGAGTAGACGAGAACAACCATAGTGAGACCGGGCCCGGGCCCCGCCAGCCTCAGGCGGCGGGCCCAGGGCTCAGGCCTGGCGCAGCGCCTGATCGAGGTCTTCGAGCAGGTCTTCGATGGCTTCGATGCCCACCGAGAGCCGGATCATCTCCGGCTTGACCCCGGCCTTGGCCTGCTCTTCTTCGTTCATCTGCCGGTGGGTGGTGGAGGCCGGGTGGCAGGCCAGGGACTTGGCGTCGCCGATGTTCACCAGGCGCTTGAAGATCTGCAGGGCGTCATAGAAGCGCACGCCCGCGGCGTAGCCGCCCTTGAGGCCGAAGGAGAGGATCGCCGACGGCTTGCCCTGCATGTACTTGCGCGCCAGTTCATGGTGCGGGTGATCGGGCAGGCCGGCGTAGCTGACCCAGGCCACCAGCGGGTGGTTCTTGAGGAACTGCGCGACCTTGATGGCGTTATCGGTATGGCGCTCCATGCGCAGGGCCAGGGTTTCCAGGCCTTGCAGCAGGAGGAAGGCGTTCATCGGCGCCAGCGCCGCGCCGGTGTTGCGCAACGGTACGGTGCGGGCCCGGGCGATAAAGGCCGCCGGGCCGAACTTCTCGGTGTAGACCACGCCGTGGTAGGCCGGCTCCGGGGTATTGAGGCTGGCGAACTTCTGCGGATGCTCGGCCCAGGGGAAGTTGCCGCTGTCGACGATCACCCCGCCCAGGGAGTTGCCGTGGCCGCCGACGTACTTGGTCACCGAGTGCACCACGATGTCGGCGCCGAACTGGATCGGCTTGCACAGGATCGGCGTGGCCACGGTGTTGTCCACCATCAGCGGCACGTTGCGGGCGTGGGCTGCCTGGGCCAGGCCCTCGATGTCGACGATGTTGCCCGCCGGGTTGCCGATGCTTTCGCAGTACACCAGCTTGGTCTTGTCGTCGATCAGCTCGGCGATGGCGGCAGGGGAATCGTCCCGGGCGAAGCGCACTTCGACGCCGAAGCTCGGCAGCAAGTGGGCGAACAGGGTGTAGGTGCCGCCGTACAGTTGCGGGGTGGAAACAACGTTGTCGCCGGCCTGGGTCAGGGTCTGGATCGCGTAGTGGATCGCGGCGCTGCCAGCGGCCACCGCTAGCCCGGCGATCCCGCCTTCCAGGGCGGCCATGCGCTGTTCCAGCACATCGTTGGTGGGGTTCATGATGCGGGTGTAGATGTTGCCGGGCACATCCAGGTTGAACAGGTCGGCACCGTGCTGGGCGTTGTCGAACTCGAAGGCGACGTTCTGATAGATGGGCACGGCCACGGCCTTGGTGGTCGGGTCCGACTTGAATCCATGGTGCAGCGCAATCGTTGCGTCTTTCATAAATCCTCGACTCAGCATTCATCCATTATTGAGTGCAGCAGTCAGTGGTCCCGTGTGTCTGAGTCGCCAGCAACCGCTTGCTGTATCCGCCGCTCGGTGGCGGGCGGGTCAGTGTCCAATAGGCGTGGTGGATCGGCAAGGGGAGCGCGGGCGTGCTGGCGCAGTCGCGGCCGTCCTTGGCCGCTGGAGCGTTTCAGCGTGGTTGCGACCAGCCCTGGGCGCGGCTCACCGCGCCGCTGAAGGTGTGGCGCCAGGCTGTTGCGGTGGCCGGGTCGATGCGCGGCCGATAGTAGGTACTGGTGTTGTCCAGGGCCGGCAACTCCAGGCCCAGGCCACGGGCGGCGAGGGCGGCGCAGCCCAGGGCGGTGAGTTCGTCGAAGCGCTGGGTGACGATGCTGCGCTGCAGGATGTCGGCCAGGAACTGGGCGAAATACGGGCTGCGGGCCAGCCCGCCGTCGATCGACAGCTGGTCGGTGACATTGAGGTGGGCGTCCATGGCGCTGATCACTTCGGCGCTGCGCAGGGCCACGCCCTCCAGTACCGCCTGGCACAGGTCCTGGCGGCTGGTGGCGGCGTTCATGCCGATCCACACCGCTCCGGCGCTGCGGTCCCAATGCGGGCAGGCAAGCCCGGACAGGGCTGGAACGAAGGCCAGGTCGCGGGAAATCGCCGGGGGCTGGTCGAAGGCCGCCAGTTCCGAGAAATCGCTGAACAGGCCCAGGCGCCCGGCCCACTCCACTGCGGCGCTGGCGTCATAGACGCCACCGTCCATGGCGTACACCGGCTGGCCGTCGGCCTGCCAGGCCACGGTGGCCAGCAGGCCTTTTTCCGGGGCGCGGATGATCTGCTCGCCGGTGACGGTCAGGGCAAAGGCGCCGGTGCCGAAGGTGATCTTGGCGTCCCCCGGTTTGCGGCAGCCGTGGCCGTAGAGCGAGGCCTGCTGGTCGACCACCGAAGCGCTGATGGGGGTCTGGCCGATGCGCCCGAAGTCGCCGACCGTGGCGCGGATTTGCGGCAGGGCCTGCAAGGGCACGCCAAACAGGGCGCAGAGTTGCGGGTCCCACTGGCCGCTGGCGAGGTTCATCAGCGAGGTACGCGAGGCGGTGGTGATGTCGGTGGCATAGACCCCGGTCAGGCGGTCGAGGAAGTAGGCGTCGGTGGTGCCCAGGCGCAGGCGGCCGGCGTTCAGGGCGGCTTGTGCCTCGGGCAGATGGCGGACGATCCAGGCCAGCTTGCTGGCGGAAAAGTAGGCATCCAGGGGCAGGCCGGCCCGTTCCAGGGTCAGGGCCTCGGCCCCGTCGGCCCGCAGTTCCTCGATATGGGCGGCCGTGCGGTTGTCCTGCCAGACGATCACCGGCGACAGCGGCGCGCCAGTGATGGCGTCCCAGGCCAGGCAGCTTTCGCCCTGGTTGGCCAGGCCGATGGCGTCGACCCGGCCGGTGGCTTCCAGACAGCGTTGCAGGTTGGCCAGCAGTTCCAGCGGGTCCTGCTCGACCCAGCCCGGACGCGGATGATGCTGCTGATGACGCAGGGCCAGTTGGATGTCGGCCCGGCCTTGCATGTCCACCACCAGTACGCGGGTGCTGGTGGTGCCCTGATCAAGTGCGGCTATTCGCATGGTGTTCTCTCTTGTTGGGTGGGCCGGGCTAGTCGATGCAGATATCCAGTTGGTCGATGTGTCCGGGCAGCGTCAATTCCTTGAGGGGGATCAGCAGGCGGCGTTCCGGCAGGGCCGATACCGGTCGGCTCCAGAGGTCCTTGCCGTGGGCGCGGACCCGCAAGGTGCCGCTGACGGCCTGGGTGACTCGCAGCTGGATGTGCCGCAGGCCGGGCAGCTCGCTGCGCACCAGCTGCGCCGGCACGCCGAGCTTGATCGGGGCGGCGTACTTGAGGGTCAGGACGTCCTGGCTGTCGGGTAATTGACCGTTGAGCGCCAGGGCCATCAGGGCGCCGATCCGCCGCCCCTCGCGATAGGACCAGCCGGCCGTCTCGATTGGCCGCAGCAGGTTGCCGGCGGCGAAGTAGGCCGGGTCCGAGCAGCGCCCGTACTGGTCGATCTTCGGCCCGTTGCTGCCGCTGTCCAGTTGCAGGTGGCTCTGGCGCACCAGGCTCGATTCCGGAGTGAACTGGCCGGTGAGCAGCACGCCGTCGCAGGGGATCTCGCGGATCTGCCCGTCGGCCAGGCGTACCTTTGCCGACTCCACGCGCCCGTTGCCATTGATCGCCAGCAACTGCGCGCCCAAGTGCATGGGGATGCCCAGCAGGCGCGGAAACAGGGTCAACGGCCAGCGGGCGGTGGCGCGCTGGTTGGCCTCCAGCACCGCCACCGGGTGGATGCCGGCCCGCCGGCAGCTGAGCACGGCGGACAGGCTGACCAGTTCGGTGCCGATGATCAGCGGTCGTTCGAAGGGCTTGAGCTGCCGCACATAGAGGAAGTTCTGCAGGGCCCCGGTGTTGATCACCCCCACTGGCCGGTCCCCGGACAGCAGGCGAGCCGAGCGCGGGGTTTCCCGGGCGCCGGTGGCGATCAGCACCTTGCGCGCCCGCACCAGCCGCGGCCCGTCGGGACTGGCCAGATGCAGCAGGCCGCCGGGTTCGAGGCTGAGTACGGTGTGCCGCAGCAGCAACACGACCCCGGCTTTGAGCGCCGCCTCGACATTACGCCGGGCATAGGCCGGGCCGCAGAGAATGCGCTGGTACTCGCCCATGCCGAAAGGCGGATGGGCGCAGTGCCGGGGAATGCCGCCGGCTTCGTTTTCCCGCTCGATGACAATCACCGGGCCGATGCCCTGGCGGCGCAGTTCGATGGCGGCGGCAAGGCCGGCCGGCCCGCTGCCGATGATGGCCGCTTCGGCCTGAAGCTGTTCAGTGCTGTGCATGGCAACGACCTGTGGCAAGAGGGATGGCCAGCTGGCTGGCACTGAGTTCGGCGACCTGGGCCGAGCAATAGAAGCCCTGGCACCGGCCCATGCAGGCTCGGGTACGGCGCTTGAGCCCGCCGATATCGCCGGGGGGCAGGGGGCTGTTCAGGGCGTTCTCGATCTCGCGGCGGGTCACCAGTTCGCAATGGCAGACGATTTCGCCGTAGCCGGGTTGTTGCCAGTCGCGGGGCAGGTGCTCGGCGAGATTGGGCATCCGCGGCCAGCTCGGTTGCGCCACCGGCGAATGCTGGCAGCGCTGGCTGTACAGCTGGTAGACATGCCGGGCAATGCCCAGGGCCGCGGTGAGCCCAGTGGAGCGGATGCCGCCGACGGTGATCCAGTGTCGGGCATGATCGGCGTGGATCCGGTACTCCTTCTTTTCGCTGGCGGGGCGCAGCCCGGCGTAGGTGGCGGTCACCGGGACGCCGGCCAGGGCCGGGATGCGCTCCACGGCGGCATCGATCAGGCTTTGCAGGGTGGCACCGTCGAGCCCGGCGTGAATCCGGTCGTCCTGCTCTTCGGCGGTGGGGCCGACCAGCAGGTTGCCGTAGACCGTGCGGGTCAGGACGATGCCTTTGGTGCGCTCGTTGGGCACCGGCAGGACAATGCGCTGCAGGAGCTTGGCCGCCGCCTTGTCGAAGACCACGAACTGGCCCTTGCGCGGCATGATGCGAAATTCGCTGTGGCCCAGCAGATTGTGTTCCAGGGTGTCACCGAACAGCCCGGCGCAGTTGATCACCTGGGCGGCGTGCAGGCTGCCCTGGTTGGTGTAGAGGGTCCAGCGTTCACCGTCGAACTGGCCTTGCTCCACCTCGCAGCACAACTGCACCCGGGTGCCATGGGCCATGGCCTGTTGCAGATAGCCAAGCGGTGCTGACCAGGGGTCGATCAGGTGCTCGTCGGGCACCAGTACCGCGCCGCAGGCGTGATTGGCCAGATGGGGCTCCAGGGCCAGGATCTCGCCCCGTTCCAGCAGGCGTGCGTTGTTCACGCCATTGGCCCGGGCCTGGGCGAGGATGCCGGGAAGTTTGGCCTGATCCTCGGTATTCCAGGCCACGACCAGGGCGCCGCTCTTGAGCAGGGGCAGGTTCATCTTCGGGTGGATGTCCAGGTACTCCTGGTACCCGGCCTGCATGCATTGCAGTTCCAGGCTGCCACTGGGGGCATCGAAGCCGGTATGCAGGATGGCGCTGTTGGCCTTGCTGGCCCCGGAGAGAATGTCGCTGCCCTTTTCCAGCAGCACCACCCGCGCGCCTTCCAGAGCGAAGCGCCGGGCCATGGCGCAACCGACGACGCCGCCACCGACTATGGCCACGTCGAAAGTCACATTGTTCGGATAGAGTTCGGTCATATAAATGCCTGTTTCCTGCAGTAACACCCAAGAGCGGTGCTGCAAGCAAAGCACAATACGGGCCAGAATTGTTGTTTTTATTTGTTATTCGGTCATATATCGGTCATTTGGGTGTGGCTTTTTCGACTGCTGATGTTTTCGGCGCTGCGACTCAGGCCTGCGGCACCAGGTGTACCTGCACCTTGGCCTTTTCCAGTGCCGCCAGCAGCTCCGGGCCGGGCTGGCGATCGATCACCAGACGGTCGATGCGTTCCAGGGGGAAGACCTTGAACAGGCCGCGCCGCTCGAGTTTCGAGGAGTCGGCGATCACCGTCAGCTGGCGGGCCTGGGCAATCATGGCGCGGGCCACTTCGGCTTCTTCGATGGAGAAGTCCATGGCGCCGTCTTCATTCAGGGCGCCGATGGTGATCACCGCGTGTTCGGCGTTGAAGCGAGTGATCTGCTCCAGGGCCAGGGTGCCGACATTCTGGGTCGAGTCGGGGCGGTATTCGCCGCCGATCATGAACACCCGGTTGCCCGATTCGCCTATGCAGCCGGCAATCGGCAGGGAGTTGGTGATCACGGTCAGGCGCGTGTGCTGCGCCAGTTCCCGGGCAAAGAACAGGGTGGTGGTACCGGTGTCGATGAAGATGCTGTCGCCGGCGCAGAACAGGCCGGCGGCGTAGCGGGCGATGGCGCGCTTCTCCTGGGCGTGTTCGTTCATGCGGGTCTGGAAGGTGTTCTCGTGCTCGCCGGTCGGAGGCAGCGCCGCGCCGCCGTGGAACTTGGTGACCAGGCCGCTTTCCGCCAGTTCGCTGAGATCGCGGCGGATGGTTTCCTGGGACGTGGCGGTGATGCGCGCCAGCTCCTCCACGGAAATCCGCTCCCGCTGGCGCAGGAGTTCGAGAATGTGCTGTCGTCGTTCGTTGGGGCGCATGGTGTTTTCCGTTAGTGGTACTTCGCCACACAAATGGGCATTTTTTGTTACTTAAACACACTCATGACGCAAAAGTGTGCGTATTCGGTCAAGTTCGATGGGAAAGTTAAGCATTTACTTGCACGTTTCACAACGCTAAGCAGTCATGAACTTTCCCTTGGATTTTCGGCCTGCCAGCTCTTAGCTGCAAGATTTTATTGACCGATATTTGATTGTTTGATTGTAAAAGCCACAACTAATACACACTGTGGCACGGGATATGCCCTGTGTTTCCTCACTTGCTCCATCGTCCGCCTTGGCGATGGGTAACCAGTGCTGGCCTCAACAAGAACTTCCCCGGTGGGGGAACCCTATAAATGACGCTCAGAGAGATGAACCCACATGGCTGAATTTGGAAACTACGTCATTTACCTGATCATGCTCGGCGCCGTGCTCGGCGCCTTGTCGTCGATCATCAAGCCCGAGAGTGGCCTGGGTCGGGAATTCGTCAACGGCATCCACTCCATCGGCCCGGTGTTCCTGGCTCAGGCCGGGATCATGGTGGCGATTCCCTATCTGTCGCAGGGTATTTCCCACGCTCTGGGGCCGTTCTTCAACGCCCTGGGTTCGGACGTCTCCATTGCGGCGCTGTCGATCATCGCCGTGGACATGGGCGGCTACCAGCTGGCCAATGCCCTGACCGCCAATCGCGACCTGTGGATTACCGCCATGCTGGTGGGCTACACCTCGGGGGCGACCATCGTCTATCTGATCCCGGTGGGGCTGACCATGCTCGAGCGCAAGGATCACAAGTACCTGGCCCTGGGCGCCATGGCCGGGCTGATCAGCATTCCCTTCGCGGTCTTGATGTCGCTGCTGATCATCACCGCGACCCAGTTGCCGGTGCGGGATATCGTCTCTACCAACTCCGAGGCGCTGTACTACCTGTCCCTGAGCTTTGTCGACATGCTCAAGCTGCTGGCGCCATTGTTCGTGTTCTGCTTCCTGCTGGCGGCGGGGCTGCGCTACCGGCCGCAGATGATGGTCAGGGGCTTTCTGGTGTTCGGCAAGATCATGGATGCGGCGATCAAGCTGATCCTGGCCCTGAGCATCGTCGAGCACTTCACCAAGTTCTTCAGCATCAACTTTGGCGGCTGGGGTTTCGACCCGATGTTCGCCGATGAGAAGGAGCTGTTCCGGGCCATCGAGATTGCCGGCTACATCGGCATCATGCTCGCCGGCACCTTCCCGATCTGCTACCTGTTCCAGCGCTACTGCAAGAAGCCCATGGAGCTGCTGGGGCGCCAACTGAACCTGTCGAGCACCGGTGCCGCGGGTTTCATCATGGTGTTCGCCAACATCATCGCCACCTATCACCTGTTCAAGCACATGACCGCTCGCGACAAGGTGCTGTGCGTGGCCCTGGGTGTCTGTGCCCAGGCGCTGATCGGTGATCACCTGGCGTTCACCGCAAACTTTCAGCCGAGCCTGATCCTGCCCATCCTCATCGGCAAACTGTTTGGCGGCTTGCTGGCGGTGGCGATCGCCATCCGCATCTCGGTGCCGGCCGCCCAGCGTTATGAGCAGCAAGAGCAGGAGCAGGCCGCGGCTTTCGCCCTGCAACCCGCGCGGGCCTGAACGGCCCGCTTCACCTACCGATGATTTCGAGGTAACGATGCGCAAGATTTTCCTGGCCTGCCCCTACAGTCATTCCGAGCCGGCCGTCGTCAACGAGCGTTTTCTCCAGTGCAACCAGGTGGCGGCGCGGATACTCGAGGCCGGGCATGCGGTGTTCAGCCAAGTGAGCATGTCCCACCCCATCAACCTGTGTCTTGCGGGCAAGGACAACGCGGCCATCGGCAAGCTCTGGGCTCCGGTGGATGCGTTGTACATGGCGATGATGGAGGAACTGATCGTGCTCGACCTGCCGGGCTGGAAGGACAGCGGCGGGATCAAGCGCGAGATCGAGGTCTTCGAATCCTCGGGACGTCGGGTCAGCCTGTGGTCCGAGGTCAGCCACGAGTTCGTCTGAGCGACTCCCCGTACCCGTCGTCGACTGCGCCGGGTACGGGCCTGCGGTGAACTGACGACAGGCTGCACACAAGGTAAACTTGCGCTCCTGCGCAGGAGCAACCATGAACTATCGTCACGCCTTCCACGCCGGCAATCACGCCGACGTCTTCAAACACCTGACCCTGACCCGCCTCATCGCCCTGATGTCGCGCAAGGAGCAGCCGTTCGCCTACCTCGACAGCCACGCCGGCATCGGTCTGTATGACCTCAAGGGCGACCAGGCGAGCCGGACCGGCGAGTACCTGGAAGGCATCGCCCGCTTGTGGGGCGAGCAGGATCTGCCGGCGCTGACCGCCGATTACATGCGGGTGCTGCACAAGATGAACCCCGATGGCGAGCTGCGTTACTACCCAGGCTCGCCGGAGCTGGCGCGGCGCCTGACCCGCTCCCAGGATCGGGTGCTGCTCAACGAGAAACACCCGGAAGACGGCCTGCTGCTCAAGGACAACATGAAGGGCGATCGCCGGGTGGCGGTGCACCTCGGTGAAGGCTGGCATGTGGCCCGGGCCTTGCTGCCGGTGGCGGAGAAGCGCGCGGTGATGCTGATCGACCCGCCCTTCGAGCAACTGGACGAAATGCAGCGCTGCGCCGCATCGCTCAAGGAAGCCATTGGCCGCATGCGCCAGACCGTGGCGGCCATCTGGTACCCGGTCAAGGACCAGCGCGCCCTGCGGCGCTTCTACCAGGACCTGGCCGGCAGCGGCGCGCCGAAACTGCTGCGGGTGGAATTGCTGGTGCATCCGCTGGATACCCCCAACAGCCTGAACGGCTCGGGCCTGGCGATCGCCAACCCGCCGTGGGGCCTGGAGGAGGAGTTGCGTGAGCTGCTGCCCTGGCTGTCGAAGAAGCTCGGTCAGACCCAGGGCGGCTGGCAGATGGACTGGTTGATAGCCGAAGAGCAGCGGTAAGTTGCAAGCTGCAAGCGGCAAGCTGAAGCGCTACCACTTGCAGCTTGAGGCTTGCCGCTTGTAGCTGCTTTAGATCGGGCAGGTCACGCCGGTGCCGCCGATGCCGCAGTAGCCTTCCGGGTTCTTCGCCAGATACTGCTGGTGATAGGCCTCGGCGAAGTAGACGGTGGGCGCTTCTGCGATTTCAGTGGTGATGGTGCCAAGGCCGGCCTTGGTCAGTTCCGCCTGGAACACGTCCTTGCTGTGCAGTGCCTGCTCCAGCTGGATCGGGGTGGTGGTGTAGATCACCGAGCGGTACTGGGTGCCGACGTCGTTGCCCTGGCGCATGCCCTGGGTCGGGTTGTGCAGTTCCCAGAACATGGCCAGCAGTTCCTGGTAGCTGACCTTCTCCGGTTCATACACCACCAGCACCACTTCGGTATGCCCGGTCAGGCCCGAGCAGACTTCTTCGTAGGTCGGGTTCGGGGTGAAGCCGCCGGCATACCCCACGGACGTGCTGAACACGCCCTCGCGCTGCCAGAAGCGCCGCTCCGCGCCCCAGAAACAGCCCAGGCCGAAGATGGCGAATTCCACATTGCCCGGAAACGGACCCAGCAGCGGGTTGCCGTTGACGTAGTGTTCTTCGGGCACGGTCATGGGCGTTTCGCGGCCGGGCAGAGCTTGTTCTTTGGTTGGAAGCACGTTTTTGTTCACCAGAATTTCCGAGCGCAAGACCATGGGGCAGTCCTCCAGTCAGGTTGGGGAGTCAGTAGGAAGATAGACACGCAGTTTGCCCGAGTGTTACAGCGCTGTCAGGCAATTGGGCCGCGCGGATAGCGCTTGAGCTTGGCAATCAGCTCGGTGCCCGGAATCGGTCGGTCAAACAGGTAGCCCTGGCCGACGTCGCACCGATGGCGACGCAGGAACGCCAGTTGCTCGGCGGTTTCGATGCCTTCGGCGACCACCTTGATCTTCAGGTTGTGGGCCATGGCGATCACCGCCGAGGTGATTTCCATGTCGTCCTGGTTGTCCGGGATCTCATGGATGAAGCTGCGATCGATCTTGATGATGTCGATGGGGAATTTCTTCAGGTAGCTCAGGGACGAATAGCCGGTGCCGAAGTCGTCCATGGCCAGGGTCAGGCCGAGCTTTTTCAGTTGTTCGAGCTGCTGGTGGGTGTCCTCGGTGGCTTCCAGCAACAGGCCCTCTGTCAACTCAAGCTCCAGCAGTGACGACGGCAGTTGTTCTTCCCTGAGGATGCTGGCGATGGAGGCCACCAGATCCGGATCGGAGAACTGCTTGGGCGACAGGTTGATGGCCACGTGCAGGTTGCCCAGGCCGGCGGCGGTCAGCTGTTTGCTCATGCGGCAGGCCTGACGGGCGATCCACTTGCCGATGGGGATGATCAGGCCGGTTTCTTCCGCCACGCTGATGAACTGGTCGGGACGGATCATGCCCTTTTCCGGGTGATTCCAGCGCAACAGCGCTTCCATGCCCAGCAGGCGGCCGCTGCGCAGGCACAGCTTGGGCTGGTAGAACACGTCCAGCTCGTTCTGGGTCAGGGCGCGACGCAGGTTGTTCTCGACGAACAGTTTGTAGCTGGCTTCGGCGTTGAGCGCCTCGGTGAAGACCTGCACCTGGTGCTTGCCGTTGGCCTTGGCCTTGTGCAGGGCCAGGCCGGCGTTGCGCATCAGGGTCTGGGGATCGCGGCCGTGCAGCGGCGCACTGGCCAGCCCCACCGAGCCGGTGACGCTGATCAGCTGGTTGTCGACGAACATCGGCTTGTCCAGGGTCATCAGCAGTTGGCTGGCGATCTGTTGGCCGGATTCCAGGTCGGTGTTGTCCAGCAGCACCGCGAACTCGTTGCTGGCAAAACGCGCCAGGCTGCCGCTGGGGCTCAGGCTGTTGCGCAGGCGCCGGGCCAGGCTGATCAGCAGTTTGTCGCCGGTCTGGTGGCCGAGGCTGTCGTTGATCCGCTTGAAGTTGTCGATGTCCACCAGCAGCAGGCTGATCGGGGTATCGCTGTCTCGGGCGAAACGCTCATCCAGGTTGCGGATGAACGCGGGGCGGTTGCCCAGGTTGGTCAGGTTGTCGGTGTAGGCCAGGCGCTCGATGCGCTGCTGGGCGAGCTTGGTCTGGGTGATGTCTTCGTAGATGCCGATGTAGTGGGTCAGCTCACGATTGTCGCCGTAGACCTTGGAGATCGACAGCTGGCCCCAGTAGGGCTCGAGGTTCTTGCGTCGGCTCTTGAACTCGCCTTGCCAGCTGTTGCTCTTGGCCAGGCTGGAGGGGGCATCGAACAGCAGTTCGCTGAGGTTTTCCAGGGCCGGAAGTTCGGACAGGCGATGGCCGTGGACCTCTTCGGTGCTGTACTGGGTGATGGCGGTGAAGCTCGGGTTGACGTACTCCACCACGCCGTCGCAGTTGACCAGCAGGAAGGCGTTGGCGCTCTGTTCCACGGCACGCTGGAATAGATGCAGGGCGCTGGTGGCGGCGCGTCGGTTGTGATTGTTGATGACCTGGGCGAACTGGTCCGCCAGTTCGCCGGCGAAGGCGATCTCGTCGGATTGCCAGGCGCGGGTCATGCCGGTCTGTTCCAGGCAGAGGACGCCGACTACCTGGCCGTCGATGCGGATACTGGCGTCGAGCATGGCATTCACATCCCGTGGCCGCAGGCTTTCGGCCATCTCCCGGGTGCGCGGGTCGCGCATGGCATTCTGGGCGTCGATGGCGCGGCAGCTGTGCAGGGCTTCCAGGTAATCGGGAAAGCTGCTGGCGTCGATGGACTCCGGCATGCGGTATTCCTGGGGGCCGCGGTGATAGGCGGCAATCGGCACCAGTTGTTGGTCTTCCAGGTTCCAGATGCTGGCACAGTCGATCTGGTAGATATCGCAGGCGCAGCGGGTGATCAGTTCGGCTGCTTCCTTCAGGGAGTTGCCGCTGCTGTAGCGCTGGCGGGTCAGCAGCAGAATCAGGTCCTGCTGGGCGCGCACCCGTTCCAGATGCTGTAGCTGTTCCTGCTGGGCCCGCTGGTTAAGTTCCAGGGCGATCTGCAGGCGGGTGTTCTGGGTTTCCAGGTCCTGGGTCGGCATGGGCGCGGAGCCGCTGAACAGGCCATCGACGACCAGCAGGTAGCCGCGCAGCAGGTGCCGGTTGTGCTGTTTGTAGGCTTCCCCCAGCTCCAGGATGCTCAAGGGGCCCTGGCCGGTGTGCAGGGTGTAGCGGATCAGGTAATGGGGGCTGCTGCTCAGCTGTTCCTGGATGGTGTCGTGCAACTGATAGCGCGCTTCGGGCTCCATCAGGCTGGCGTAGGGCGAACCCACCAGGGCGCAGAGTTCGACGGCAGGCAGGCCGAACTGGCGTTCGCAATTGGGATCGAGAAATAGCAGCGCCCAGCTTGCTTCATTCAGCCGTTCGAAACGCAACATGCCGAGCCGCGAGGGCACAGGCAACTGCGTCACTACCTCGGCCGCCATACGGCTGGCGGCATCGGGTTGGCTTTTCATGGGGAAACTCGCTTCGAAATTGCTGATCGCGCCGGGCTCGCGCCCTCTTTACTGCTGCCTGCGGCAAGGTTGCATCATGGCGCATCGACTGACAAGTAAGATGAAGGCTAAGTGCTATAAACCTGTATCGGCAGGCTGAAGGATTTCTGCAAAGTTACTTTTCTGGGGCTTTGCCTCATGAAATGACGGGCGATTGGCGACGTTTTTCCGGCAAAAAAAAGCCCCGCCAAGTTGACGGGGTTGAGGTACGAGCGTGGCGCTCGGAAAGCGTGCGCTGCCGGCCCACCCATGTCGGGGGGGCCGGTTCGCGGGTTACAGCAGAATGGTGCGGATGTCCGCCAGCAGGTCGCTCAGACGCTTGGTGAAGCGTGCGGCGGCCGCGCCGTTGATCACCCGGTGATCGTAGGACAGGGACAGCGGCAGCATCAGCTTCGGCTGGAAGGCCTTACCGTCCCAGACCGGCTGGATGGTGGCCTTGGAAACGCCGAGGATCGCCACTTCCGGTGCGTTGACGATCGGCGTGAAGCCGGTGCCGCCAATGTGCCCGAGGCTGGAGATGGTGAAGCAGGCGCCTTGCATCTCGTCCGCGGAGAGCTTCTTGGTCCGGGCTTTTTCGGCCAGGGAAGCAGCCTCGGCGGCCAGTTGCAGCAGGCTCTTCTGGTCGACGTTCTTGATCACCGGCACCAGCAGGCCATCCGGGGTGTCCACGGCAAAGCCGATGTTCACGTACTTCTTGCGGATGATCGCCTTGCCACTTGGAGCCAGGGAGCTGTTGAAGTCCGGCAGTTCCTTGAGCAGGTGCGCGCAGGACTTGAGCAGCAACGGCAGGATGGTCAGCTTGACGCCGGCCTTCTCCGCCACGGCCTTCTGGGCAACGCGGAAGGCTTCCAGCTCGGTGATATCCGCCGAGTCGAACTGCGTCACGTGCGGCACGTTCAGCCAGCTGCGGTGCAGGTTGGCGGCACCGGCTTGCATCAGGCGGGTCATCGGCACTTCTTCGATTTCACCGAAGCGGCTGAAGTCCACGACCGGGATCGGCGGAATGCCCGCGCCACCGGTTGCGCCGGCAGCCGGTGCTTCCTTGGCCTTCTGCATCATGGCCTTGACGTAGACCTGGACGTCTTCCTTGAGGATGCGACCGTGTGGGCCGCTTGGGCTCACGGCGTTCAGCTCGACGCCGAATTCACGGGCCAGTTGGCGTACAGCCGGGCCGGCGTGAACTTTGGCGCCTGGCTTGGCTGGCGCGGCAACCGCAGCTGCAGCGGCAGGCGCAGCGGCGGCAGGAGCAGCTTCAGCTTTCGCCGGGGCAGGGGCGGCGGCTGGTGCCGGAGCGGCTGCCGGGGCGGCGCCCTTGACCTTGAGCTTGAGGATCAGGTCGCCGGTGCCGACTTCGTCGTCCAGCTTGATCGATACGCTTTCCACGATGCCGGCGGCTGGCGATGGGATTTCCATGCTGGCCTTGTCGGATTCGAGGGTGATCAGTGATTGGTCGGCAACCACGCTGTCGCCGGCCTTGACCAGCACTTCGATGATCTTGGCCTTGCCGGCCGAGCCGATATCCGGAACGTGGATGTCCTGCACGCTGTCGGCCACCGGGGCGGCGGGTGCAGCGGCTGGCGCAGGTGCGGCGGCCGGAGCTGCGGCCTGGGCCGGGGCGGCAGCGGCAGGCGCCGAGGCACCCGCCACTTTCAGGGCCAGGATCAGGTCGCCCGTGCCGACTTCGTCGTTGAGCTTGACGCTGATGCTCTCGACCACGCCGGCAGCCGGCGATGGGATTTCCATGCTGGCCTTGTCGGATTCCAGGGTGATCAGCGATTGATCAGCCTCGACGGTGTCGCCGACCTTGACCTGGATCTCGATGATCTGGGCCTTGCCCGACGAACCGATGTCCGGCACGTGAACCTGCTGCACCGAGGCAGCGGCAGGCGCGGCAGCCGGAGCGGCGGCAGCGGGTGCTGCCGCTGCTTGTGCGGGGGCTGGTGCAGCGGCGGCAGGTGCAGGGGCCGCAGCGGCGGCACCCTCGACTTCCAGTTCCAGCAGTTCGTCGCCTTCTTTCAGACGGTCGCCCAGCTTCACTTTCAGGCTTTTGACCACGCCGGACTTGGGTGCAGGGATTTCCATGCTGGCCTTGTCCGACTCCAGGGTCAGGATGCTCTGGTCGGCTTCGATGCGATCGCCGACCTTGACCATCAGTTCGATTACTTCACCTTCACCGCTGCCGATGTCAGGTACGCGAATGAGTTCGCTCACAGAAAGTCTCCTCAGCAGTCCAGTGGGTTGCGTTTTTCCGGGTTGATACCGAACTTGGTGATGGCTTCAGCCACGACCTTGGGTTCGATGTCACCACGGTCAGCCAAGGCTTCCAGGGCTGCCAACACCACGAAATGACGGTCTACTTCGAAGAAGTGACGCAGTTTCTTGCGGCTGTCGCTGCGGCCGAAACCGTCGGTGCCCAGGACTTTGAATTCCTTGGATGGGACCCACTGGCGGATCTGTTCGGCGAACAGCTTCATGTAGTCGGTAGAGGCAATGACCGGACCCTTGCGGCCGTTCAGGCACTCTTCGACGTAGCTCAGCTTGGGCTTCTGGCCAGGGTGCAGACGGTTGCTGCGCTCTACGGCCAGGCCATCGCGACGCAGTTCGTTGAAGCTGGTCACGCTCCACACGTCGGCAGCGACGTTGAACTCGTCACGCAGGATCTTCGCGGCTTCGCGGACTTCGCGCAGGATGGTGCCGGAGCCCATCAGTTGCACGTGGTGCGCGGCTTCGCGGGTGTCTTCTTCCAGCAGGTACATGCCCTTGATGATGCCTTCCTCGACACCGGCCGGCATGGCTGGCTGCTGGTAGGACTCGTTCATCACGGTGATGTAGTAGAAGACGTCCTGTTGCTCTTCGGTCATCTTCTTCATGCCGTCCTGGATGATCACCGCCAGCTCGTAGCCGTAGGTCGGATCATAGGTGCGGCAGTTCGGGATGGTCCCGGCCAGCATGTGGCTGTGACCGTCTTCGTGCTGCAGGCCTTCACCGTTGAGGGTGGTACGGCCGGCGGTGCCGCCGATCAGGAAGCCGCGGGTACGGCTGTCGCCGGCAGCCCAGGCCAGGTCGCCAATGCGCTGGAAGCCGAACATCGAGTAGAAGATGTAGAACGGCAGCATCGGCTGGTTGTGGCTGGAGTACGAAGTACCGGCGGCGATGAAGGAGCTCATGGCGCCCGCTTCGTTGATGCCTTCCTCGAGGATCTGGCCCTTCTTGTCTTCGCGGTAGAACATCACCTGGTCTTTATCGACTGGCTCGTAGAGCTGGCCGACGGAGGAGTAGATGCCCAACTGACGGAACATGCCTTCCATGCCGAAGGTACGGGCTTCGTCCGGGATGATCGGCACGATGCGCTGGCCGATTTCCTTGTCCTTGACCAACTGCGCGAGGATCCGCACGAAGGCCATGGTGGTGGAGATTTCGCGATCGCCGGAACCGTCGAGGATGGCCTTGAGGGTATCCAGTGGCGGCGTCGGGATGCTGAAGCTCTTGGCGCGACGCTGAGGCACGAAACCGCCCAGCGCAGCACGACGCTCGCTCAGGTAGCGGGCTTCGGCGCTGCCTTCTTCAGGCTTGAAGAACGGCAGGTTTTCGATGTCGTCGTCTTTCACCGGAATGTCGAAGCGGTCGCGGAACAGCCGCAGGCTTTCAACGTCGACTTTCTTGGTGTTGTGCGCGGTGTTCTTCGCTTCGCCGGCGCCGGTGCCATAACCCTTGATGGTCTTGGCCAGGATGACGGTCGGCTGCTCTTTGTGGTTGACCGCCTCGTGGTAGGCCGCATAGACCTTGTACGGGTCGTGACCGCCACGGTTGAGTTTCCAGATCTCGTCGTCGGACAGATCGGCAACCATCGCCTTGAGTTCAGGGGTGTTGAAGAAGTGCTCGCGGACGAACGCGCCGTCCTTGGCCTTGTAGTTCTGGTACTCGCCGTCGATGACTTCGTCCATGCGGCGTTGCAGGATGCCGTCGACGTCCTTGGCCAGCAGTGGGTCCCAGAAACGGCCCCAGACCACCTTGTTGACGTTCCACTGGGCACCACGGAACACGCCTTCGAGTTCCTGGATGATCTTGCCGTTGCCGCGAACCGGGCCGTCGAGGCGCTGCAGGTTGCAGTTGATGACGAAGATCAGGTTGTCCAGCTTCTCGCGGCCGGCCAGGGAGATCGCGCCCAGGGATTCCGGCTCGTCGCACTCGCCGTCGCCCATGAAGCACCAGACTTTCTGCTTGCCGGCCGGGATGAAGCCGCGGGCTTCCAGGTACTTCATGAAGCGCGCCTGGTAGATCGCCTGGATCGGACCCAGACCCATGGAAACGGTGGGGAACTGCCAGAAATCAGGCATCAGCCAAGGGTGTGGATAGGACGACAGGCCGTTGCCATCCACTTCCTGGCGGAAGTTGTTCATTTGCTCTTCGGTGATGCGGCCTTCCATGAACGCACGGGCGTAGACGCCTGGCGATGCGTGACCCTGGAAGTAGATCAGGTCGCCGCCGTGTTCGTCGGTCGGGGCCTGGAAGAAGTAGTTGAAGCCGATGTCATACAGGGTGGCGCTGGAGGCGAAGCTGGAGATGTGACCGCCCAGGTCAGAATCTTTCAGGTTCGTACGCATGACCATGGCCAACGCGTTCCAACGTACCAGCGAGCGAATGCGGCGTTCCATGAACAGGTCGCCAGGCATGCGTGCTTCGTGGGTGACGGGAATCGTGTTGCGGTACGGCGTGGTGATGGCGTAGGGCAGTTGCGAGCCGCTGCGGGTCGCGAGTTCGCCCATACGGGTCATCAGATAGTGAGCACGGTCTTCGCCTTCTTTGTCGAGAACCGATTCCAGGGCGTCCAGCCATTCCTGGGTTTCGACGGGATCGAGGTCTTGCATGGCTTGCTCCAGGGCGGAAAGGCTTCCAGAATCGGTTGCCTGAGTTTGCGACTGGCCTTGTGGGCAGACGATTATAAATTCTTGGATTGCCGGAGGTTGATCCGGCGGCGTGTAGTTTTACTACAAATCGTCGGCCATTTCAGCCTTTCGAATGTATATACGAGTAGTAAAACTACAGAAGAGCGGCTTATGGCCTCCTGCTGCGTTGTGAGAATAATCGTTACTGTTGGTCGGTGACTAACGGGAATAGGTAAAAAATTAATGCCGGCTGCCAAAAAAAACCTATTTTCAGCTATTTCTAACTTTTGTTCGACAGTCCATCAGGCTGCTTGCCCTCGATATCCCTCTCCGCCTGCCGTTTCCACGCCGATCAAGGATAGCCCATGAGTCTGCCCGAGCTTGCCCCCGTTCCCGCGATTCTTCTGCCATTGGTCAGCCGTGCAGAGCAGTCGTTCCGCGCTGCGGTGGCGGCCCTGGAAGACAGTCCCGGAGTCGCGGATTGGACTGCCGAGCGCTGGGCCGAGTTTGCCCGGGTCGGTGCCGCCAGCGACTTCGTCATTGAACAGAGTCTGCGTGACCCTTTGATGTTGCTGGAGCTGGTGCGCAGCGGCGAACTCGATCGAGGTTTCGCGCCCGGAGAACTGTGCGCGCAGATTGCCGCAGCCGTGCACACCGCCGAGAACGACGATCAGCTTGGGCGTGTGCTGCGGCGCCAGCGTACCCGGCAGCAGGTGCGGATCATCTGGCGCGATCTGACCCGCCGGGCGGATCTGGTGCAGACCTGCCGCGACCTTTCCGACCTGGCCGACGCCTGCATCGACCAGGCTTATCAATGGTTGTACCTGCGTCATACCCAGCAATTCGGCGTGCCCACCGGCGGGCGCAGCGGCGAGCCGCAGCAGATGGTCATTCTTGGCATGGGCAAGCTGGGGGCGGTGGAACTCAACCTGTCGTCGGACATCGACCTGATCTTCGCCTACCCCGAAGGCGGCGAGACGGTGGGGGTCAAGCGTGCCCTGGATAACCAGGAGTTCTTCATTCGCCTGGGCCAGCGCCTGATCAAGGCCCTGGACCCGATGACCGTCGACGGTTTCGTGTTCCGCGTCGACATGCGCCTGCGGCCCTACGGTTCCGCCGGGGCCCTGGTGCTGAGCTTCAATGCCCTGGAGCAGTACTACCAGGATCAGGGGCGCGACTGGGAGCGCTACGCCATGATCAAGGCCCGGGTGGTCGCGGGGGATCAGGTGGCCGGGGCGCAATTGCTGGAGATGCTGCGGCCCTTCGTCTATCGCCGTTACCTGGACTTCTCCGCCATCGAGGCGCTGCGCACCATGAAGCAGCTGATCCAGCAGGAGGTGCGGCGCAAGGGCATGGCCGACAACATCAAGCTGGGTTCGGGAGGCATTCGTGAAGTCGAGTTCATTGCCCAGGCCTTCCAGCTTATTCATGGCGGTCGCGACCTGAGCCTGCAGCAGCGTCCTTTATTAAAGGTGCTGGGCACGCTGGAGGGGCAGGGCTATTTGCCGGCGGCGGTGATCAGCGAGCTGCGCGAGGGCTACGAGTTCCTGCGTTACACCGAGCACGCGATCCAGGCCATTGCCGATCGCCAGACGCAGATGCTTCCGGACAATCCCCAGGACCAGGCGCGAATCGCCTTCATGCTCGGCTTTGCCGACTGGAGCGCCTTCCATGAGCAGTTGATGTACTGGCGCGGGCGGGTGGAATGGCACTTCCGCCAGGTGATTGCCGACCCCGATGAAGATGACGGCGCGGAAAGCGAAGTGGTGGTGGGCGGCGAGTGGCTGCCGCTGTGGGAGGAGGCCCAGGACGAAGAGGCCGCCTGCCGGCAGTTGCAGGAGGGCGGCTTTGTCGATGCGCCCAAGGCCCTGCGGGCCCTGGCCAGTTTGCGCGGCAGCCCGCAATTGCGCGCCATGCAGCGCCTTGGGCGCGAACGCCTGGATGCCTTTATTCCACGCTTGCTGGCCCAGGCCGTGGAGCACGCTAATCCGGATCTGGTGCTGGAGCGGGTGCTGCCATTGGTCGAGGCGGTAGCCCGGCGTTCGGCCTATCTGGTGCTGCTCACCGAAAACCCGGGCGCTCTGCGTCGCCTGCTGACCTTGTGTGCGGCGAGCCCCTGGATTGCCGAGCAGATCACCCGCTTTCCGCTGCTGCTGGATGAATTGCTCAATGAAGGGCGCCTGTTCAAGCCGCCCCTGGCGCCGGAACTGGCGGCCGAGCTGCGCGAGCGCCTGACGCGGATTCCCGAGGACGACCTGGAACAGCAGATGGAGGCTCTGCGCCACTTCAAGCTGGCCCACCGACTGCGGGTGGCCGCCTCGGAGATCGCCGGCAGCCTGCCTTTAATGAAGGTCAGCGATTACCTGACCTGGCTCGCCGAGGCGATTCTGGAGCAGGTGCTGGCCCTGGCCTGGCGCCAGACCGTGGCCAAGTACGGTGCGCCACAGCGCAGCGATGGCACCTTGTGTGACCCGGGTTTCATCATCGTCGGCTACGGCAAGGTCGGCGGCATCGAGCTGGGCCATGGCTCCGACCTGGACCTGGTGTTCATCCATGATGGCGACCCCCAGGCGGAAACCGACGGACCCAAACCCATCGATGGCGCACAGTTCTTCACCCGGCTGGGGCAGCGCATCATCCATCTGCTGACCACCCAGACCAACTCCGGCCAGCTGTACGAAGTGGATATGCGCCTGCGGCCGTCCGGCGCGTCGGGGCTGCTGGTCAGCTCCCTGGGAGCCTTTGCCCGCTATCAGGAAAACGAAGCCTGGACTTGGGAACATCAGGCGCTGGTCCGGGCCCGGGTGCTGGTGGGCAGCCAGGATGTGGGGCAGGCCTTTGAACAGGTCCGGGCCGTGGTGCTGGGCAAAAAGCGCGACCTGCCGACCTTGCGCCAGGAAGTCAGCGAGATGCGGGCCAAGATGCGCGACAACCTGGGCAGTCGCCTGACCGCCGCCGGAACGGCGGCCAACGCCTTCGAAGCCACGGCGCCGTTCGACCTCAAGCAGGACGCCGGAGGTATCGTCGATATCGAATTTATGGTGCAATACGCGGCCCTGGCGTGGTCCGAAGAGCACCCGTCATTGCTGCGCTACACCGATAACATCCGCATTCTGGAAGGTCTGGAGCAGGTCGGCCTGATGCCGGCGAGCGATGCCAGTCTGCTGCGCGAGGTCTACAAGGCCTATCGTTCCGCGGCTCACCGACAGGCATTGCAGAATGAGGCCGGAATCATTGCCGGTGATCAATTCGTGACCGAACGACGGGAAGTGTTACGGATTTGGCGCGAGCTGGGGCTAAGCTAAGCGGCCTGACAGGGTCACTCCTATTTCGGCGAGCCTTGTGGGCTCGCCCAAACTGAACCGGCGGTGAAGGCCGCGGTGCTGGATTCTCGAGGCGGGGAGGCGTATGCCTCCCCGGCTCGTTTATGGAAACCACATGAATATTCTGATCGTTGGGCCCAGTTGGGTCGGTGACATGGTGATGGCGCAGACACTCTTCGAGTGCCTGAAACAGCGTCATCCACAATGCGAGATCGACGTGCTGGCCCCCGAGTGGAGCCGGCCGATCCTGGAGCGTATGCCCCAGGTGCGTCGGGCCTTGAGCTTTCCCCTGGGCCACGGCGCCCTGGAACTGGCTACCCGCCGGCGGATCGGCAAGTCCCTGGCCGGCCAGTACGACCAGGCGATCCTGCTGCCCAATTCGCTGAAGTCGGCCCTGGTGCCGTTCTTTGCCGGTATCCCCAAGCGCACCGGCTGGCGCGGCGAGTTCCGCTACGGCCTGCTCAACGATGTGCGCAAGCTCGACAAAGAACGCTACCCGCTGATGATCGAGCGCTTCATGGCCTTGGCCCATGAGCCGGGCGCCGAACTGCCCCGGCCTTATCCGCGTCCGAGCCTGCAGATCGACCCGCAAAGCCGCGAGGCGGCCCTGGCCAAGTTCGGTCTGGTGCTCGATCGTCCGGTGCTGGCGCTGTGCCCAGGAGCGGAGTTCGGCGAGGCCAAGCGCTGGCCATCCGAGCATTACGCCCAGGTGGCCGAGGCGAAGATCCGCGAGGGTTGGCAGGTCTGGCTGTTCGGTTCGAAGAACGATCATGCCGTGGGTGAAGAGATTCGCGGGCGACTGATTCCCGGGCTGCGCGAAGAGTCGACCAATCTCAGCGGCGAAACCTCCCTGGCCGAGGCCATCGACCTGTTGTCCTGTGCCGACTCGGTGGTGTCCAACGACTCCGGGTTGATGCACGTCGCGGCGGCGCTGAATCGCCCGCTGGTGGCGGTGTATGGTTCCACCTCGCCGGGCTTCACTCCGCCCCTGGCGGATCAGGTCGAAGTGGTGCGCCTGGGCATCGAGTGCAGCCCGTGTTTCGACCGCACTTGTCGCTTCGGCCATTACAACTGCCTGCGTCAGTTGTTGCCGCAGCCGGTGAATGAAGCCTTGCAGCGCTTGCAGGGCTCCCCGGTCGAGGTTCAATAAGTTGCGGGTACTGTTGATCAAGACCTCGTCCCTGGGGGATGTGATTCACGCATTGCCGGCGCTGACCGATGCCGCGCGAGTCATCCCCGGGATCAAGTTCGACTGGGTGGTGGAAGAAGGCTTTGCCGAGATTCCCACCTGGCATCCGGCGGTCGGCAAAGTGATTCCGGTGGCGATCCGTCGCTGGCGCAAGAACATCTGGCAGACCATCAAGAGCGGCGAGTGGCGCCGCTTCAAGCAGAGCGTGCGCTCGACCAAGTACGACCTGGTGATCGATGCCCAGGGTCTGCTGAAAAGCGCCTGGCTGACTCGCTACGTGCGTGCCCCGGTGGCCGGGCTGGACAAGAACTCGGCCCGTGAGCCCCTGGCGTCGCGTTTCTATTCGCGGCGCCTGGCCGTGGCTCGTGGGCAGCACGCGGTGGAACGGGTGCGCCAGCTGTTCGCCGTGGCCTTGGGCTACGACCTGCCGCAGGGCCTGGGCGACTACGGTCTGAATGTCGAAAAGCTGGTGGAGCTGCCGCGCAAGAATCCCTTCGTGCTGTTCCTGCACGGCACCACCTGGGACACCAAGCATTGGCCCGAAGCCTATTGGCGCGAGTTGACCGAGCGCATGGGCATGCTTGGCGTCGAGGTCAAGCTGCCCTGGGGCAACGCCGCCGAGAAAGCCCGGGCCGAGCGCATCGCCAACGGCCTGAAAAATGCCACGGTGCTGCCCAAGCTGAACCTGGCCGGAGTCGCCAAGGTGCTGGCCGATGCCCAGGCCTGTGTGGCCGTGGACACCGGGTTGGGCCACCTTGCCGCGGCCCTGGATGTGCCGACCATCTCGTTGTTCGGCCCGACCAATCCGGGCCTGACCGGCGCTTACGGCAAGGTCCAGATCCACTTGGGCAGCAACTTTCCCTGCGCGCCGTGCCTGCAGAAAAAATGCACCTACCAGCCCTCCGCTGTGGACCAGCAGCGCTATGACATCAAGCGCGAGTGGCCACTGTGCTTCACTCGCCTGAACCCCGAGCGTGTCGCCAGCCGACTGAGCGCCTTGTTACTGGCTGAGGAGCCGCTCTGATGCAATTGGCTTTTGTCCTTTATAAGTATTTTCCCTTTGGCGGCCTGCAGCGCGACTTCATGCGCATTGCCCTGGAGTGTCAGCGGCGCGGGCACCAGATTCGCGTCTACACCCTGATCTGGGAGGGCGATGTGCCCCCCGGCTTCGAAGTGCTGGTGGTGCCGGTCAAGGCTTTGTTCAACCATCGTCGCAACGAAAAGCTCAGTGCCTGGATGGCCGCCGACCTGGCCAAGCGTCCGGTGGATCGACTGATCGGTTTCAACAAGATGCCGGGGTTGGACGTGTACTACGCCGCCGACGGCTGTTTCGAGGACAAGGCGCAGAACCTGCGCCATTCCCTGTACCGTCGCTGGGGTCGCTATCGGCATTTCGCCGAGTACGAGCGGGCGGTATTTGCCCGGGATGCCAAGACCGAGATCCTGATGATCTCCGAGGTCCAGCAGCCGCTGTTCATCAAGCACTACGACACCCCGCTGGAGCGCTTCCACCTGCTGCCGCCGGGCATTGCCCAGGACCGCCGGGCCCCGCCCAACGCCGCCGAGATCCGCGCCGAGTTCCGTCGCGAGTTCGCCTTGCGGGATGACGAGTTGCTGCTGGTGCAGATCGGCTCCGGGTTCAAGACCAAGGGGGTGGACCGCAGTCTCAAGGCGCTGGCGGCATTGCCGTCGGCGCTGAAAAAACGCACCCGACTGTTTGTAATCGGCCAGGACGACCCCAAGGTATTCCAGGTGCAAAGTGCGGCGCTGGGTTTGAGCGATCAGGTGCAGTTCATGAAGGGGCGCAGCGATATCCCGCGGTTCCTGCTGGGCGCCGATGTGCTGATTCATCCGGCCTACAACGAAAACACCGGCACCGTACTGCTTGAGGCCCTGGTGGCTGGCCTGCCGGTGCTGGTGAGCGCGGTCTGCGGCTACGCCCATTACATCGCCGAGGCTGAAAGCGGCCTGGTGCTGGATGAGCCGTTCGAGCAGAGCCAGCTCAATCAATACCTCAATACCCTGTTGACCGACGACGCAGCACGCGCGACCTGGAGCCGTAATGGCCTGGCGTTCGCCGAGACGGCCGACCTTTACAGCATGCCGCAGCATGCTGCGGATGTGATTCTGGCGGAGCAACACCGATGAAGTTGATGCTTGCCGAACCCTTCAAGAGCCTGTGGGCCGGACGCGATGCGTTCGATGCTGTCGAGGGCCTGGAGGGCCAGGTCTACCGTGAGCTGGAAGCGCGCCGTACCTTGCGTACGGAGGTCGCTGGCCGCGGTTATTTTGTGAAGATCCATCGTGGTATCGGTTGGGGCGAGATCGTCAAGAACCTGGTCACCGCCAAGTTGCCGGTGCTGGGCGCCGGTCAGGAGTGGCGGGCCCTGGAGCGTCTGCATCAGGTTGGCGTGCCAACCATGACCGCGGTGGCCTACGGCGAGCGCGGCAGCAATCCGGCGGAGCAGCACTCGTTCATCGTCACCGAAGAGCTGGCGCCGACCGTCAGCCTGGAAGATTTCAGCATCGACTGGGTCAAGCAGCCTCCGGCGCCGGCCCTCAAGCGGGCGCTGATCGCCGAGGTGGCGCGCATGACCGGCATGATGCACCGCGCCGGGGTCAACCATCGTGACTGCTACATCTGTCATTTCCTGCTGCACACTGATCGGCCCATCACCCCAGAAACCCTCAAGCTCTCGGTGATCGATCTGCATCGGGCCCAGACCCGGCCGAAGATCACCTTGCGCTGGCGCAACAAGGACCTGGCGGCCCTGTATTTCTCGGCCCTGGACATCGGTCTGACGCGCCGCGACAAGCTGCGCTTCCTCAAGGGTTATTTCCAGCAGCCGCTGCGGCAGATTCTGGCCGAGGAAGCGGCGCTGCTGTCCTGGCTCGAAGGCAAGGCGGAAAAACTCTACGCCCGCAAGCAACGTTACGGAGACGCACTCTGATGGCGAGTTGGAATCTGGACCCCGCCTATCAGGAGTTGACGCAGGATTTCGGCAGTCTGGAAGCGGTATTCGCCCTGCAGGGCGAGCACCTGACCCGTGATCCGCTGTCCGAAGTGATTCGCGTCGAACGGGGTGGCATTCACTATTACGTCAAGCGCTACACCGGCGCCGGCAAGAACCTGCGGCGCTACCTGGGCAAGCCCCGGGTCAAGTTCGAGTGGCAGAACCTCAAGCGCTTCGCCAAGTGGGGCATTCCCACGGCGGATGTGGTGGCCTGGGGCCTGGAGCGGCGCTGCCTGGCCTATTCCCGAGGCGCGATGATCACCCGCGAGTTGCCGCGTACCGAGGATCTTTCGGTGCTGGCCGAGCGCAATGATCCACGGCTCAAGGACCGGCGTTGGGTCGATGGCGTCAGCCAGCAGCTGGCAACTCATACCCGGGTCATGCACGACCATCGCTTTACCCACAACGATTTGAAATGGCGCAACTTGCTGGTCGACGATCAGGGTCGCCTGTACCTGATCGACTGTCCGAACGGCGATTTCTGGCGTGGATTCTGGCTCAAGTACCGGATCACCAAGGATCTGGCCTGCCTGGACAAGGTGGCCAAATATCATCTGTCGGCCACTCAGCGCCTGCGTTTCTATCTGCAGTACCGCGAGCGCAACCGGCTGAGTGCCTCCGACAAGGAGCGCATTCGCCACGTGGTGAGATTTTTTGAGGGGCGTGAATGACTGATTTCCTGGCGCCCGAGGAGCGTGCGCTGTTGGAGCGTAACGGCCTCGGCACTTTTGACCAGTTGTGGGCCGTGCAATTGGCTGCGGTGGATGAGCCCAATACCAGCCGCGGCGGCAGCAGCAGTGTCTTTCGCCTGGATGTGGAAGGGCAGGGGTTCTATCTCAAGCGTCAGACCAACTACCTGACCCGCACCCTGCACCGGCCTTTCGGCGAGCCGAGTTTCGCTCGGGAGTTTCGCAATATCCGACGCTATCAGCTGATGGGCATTCCGGCCCTGCAGGCGGTGTTCTTTGGCATGCGCAAAGTGGCGGGCGAGTCCCGGGCAATTCTCCTGACCCGGGCCCTGGATGGCTGGGACGACCTGGATGGGCTGCTGCTGCGTTGGGCCGAGCTCGGCGAACTGCAGCGTCAGGCGGTGCTCAAGGCTTGCGGGCAGCTGGCCCGGCAGCTGCACAGCCTGCGTCAGGTGCATGGCTGTTTCTATCCCAAGCATATTTTTCTGCGCAGCCACGGCGACGGCTATCAGGCGCAGTTGATCGACCTGGAGAAAACCCGGCCTCTATTGTTCGGGCAGCGTGATCGGGTCAAGGATCTTGAGCCTTTGCTGCGCCGGGCCTCGGTGTGGAGCGTCGACGACGTGCGTGCGCTGCTGGCGGCGTACCTGGATCAGTCTCCAGACAGTTCCCTGGTACAGGCCTGGCTGGCTCGTCTCAGTGCTCGCAGCAGTCATAAGGAATCTCGCTGATGCGTTTGTCCGAGCTGAAGAACAGCGGGCGCAGCCCGGCCCTGCCCCTGAGCCTGGAGCTGGCGGATGCCGCCGGCCCGGCGCAACTGCAGTTGCTGAGCTTGCTGCGGGTGCTACCGGGGCAGCGCTATGTGGGCGCCGGGGTCTGGCGAGGCCGCCCGGTGCTGGCCAAGTTGCTGGTGGGGCCCAAGGCCGCGCGGCATTTTCAGCGAGAGTTGAACGGCGTGCGCCTGTTGGCGCAACAGGGCCTGACCACGCCTCTGCTGCTGGCCGACGGCTTGCAGGAAGGCGAGGGCGGCTGGCTGCTCTTTGAGTTTCTGCAAGAGTCGCAGAGCCTGGGCGAGGCCTGGCAGCGGGTAGAGAACCTGCCGGTGCTGGCCGATGAGCAGACGGCTGTGCTGGCCGAGGCGCTTGGGGCGATTGCCCAGTTGCACGCCAAGGGCCTGTGGCAAGAGGACCTGCATCTGGACAATCTGCTGCGCCATGGCGGCCAGTTGTATTTGATCGATGGCGCAGGAATTTGCGTCGAAGAGGCCGGCAAGCCTCTGTCCCGGTCCAGGGTGCTGGAGAACCTCGGGGTGTTCTTCGCCCAGTTGCCCAAGAGCCTGGAGCCCTTCACCGAAGAGTTGCTGGTGCACTACCTGCTCGGCAATGCCGAGCATGCCTTGCCCCTGGAAGCCCTGGAAAAACAGGTGAACAAGGTGCGTGGCTGGCGGCTGCGGGATTTTCTCAACAAGGTCGGCCGCGACTGCAGCCTGTTCAGTGTGCAGCGCGGGCCGTTCGCCCTGCGGGCGATCCGTCGCGAAGAAGAGGCGACGATGCTGCCGGTGCTGGAGCAGGCCGATGCCTTGCTGGACCAGGGGCATCTGTACAAGACCGGCGGAGCGGCCAGCGTCGGCCGGGTCGCGGTGGCGGGTCGGACCCTGGTGGTCAAGCGCTACAACATCAAGGGCTTGGCTCATTGGCTCAAGCGTTTCTGGCGCCCGAGCCGGGCCTGGCACTCCTGGCGCGAAGGCAATCGCCTGGCGTTTCTCGGCATCGCCACGCCCAAGCCCCTGGCACTGCTGGAACAGCGCTTTTTCTGGTTGCGCCGGAGCGCCTACCTGGTCACCGAGTATCTGCCGGGGCCGGACATCATCGAGCGTTTTGCACCGTTCGTGGACAGCGGCGAAGCGCCGGAGTCGGAGTTGCTGGCATTGGATCGGCTGTTTGCCGAGCTGATCAGGGAACGCATCAGCCATGGCGACTTCAAGGGCCACAATCTGTTCTGGCACGAGGACCGCTGGGCGTTGATCGATCTTGACTCCATGTGCCAGCACGCCAGCCTGAGCAGCTTCGCCCCGGCTTATGCCCGGGATCGCGCGCGCTTCATGCGCAACTGGCCCGAAAGCAGCCATTTGTATCAAGTGATTGATCAGCGCTTGCCCAAGACCGCCGATTCCACCCAAGCCTGACCTGCGACCCATGGCCGCTGTTGCCGGCAGCGGCTGCGGGCCCTGCTGGCCGTGGCGCCCAGGCTTGCCGCTTGCCGCTAGAGGCTTGCCCCTGCTTTTCAGTTATAATCGCGCCCTTTCGTTGTTTCTCGCCCCTTGCGAGCACACTTTATTTTCAAGGCGCATCGCGCCCGCATGCAGACTAAACGAGGCTAGACCCCTGTGGCATTGACGATTCTTGGCCTGTCCGGCGCCCTTAGCCATGATCCTTCAGCAGCCCTGTATATCGACGGCAAGCTGATCGCGGCTGCTGAAGAAGAGCGTTTCGTGCGCGACAAGCATGCAAAGAACCGCATGCCCTACGAGTCGGCGAAGTTCTGCCTGGAACAGGCCGGGATCAAGCCTTCCGACGTTGACGTGGTAGCGATCCCCTTCGCTCCTATCAGCCTGTTCGGCAAGGCCCGTTGGCACTACGCCAAGCGTTACTGGTACGCCCCGGACCGCGCCCTGGACGCGATCTTGATGGGCAACCGTCGTTACAAGCGCTACCGCAAGAAGATCGTCTGGTGCCTGGAGCAACTGGGCTTTGACCCGAAAAAGGTCAAGATCGAGCCGGTGGAGCATCACCTGGCCCACGCCTCCAGTGCCTACCACTGCTCGGGCTTCAAGGAGAAGACCGCGATCCTCGGGATCGACGGCAAGGGCGAATACGCCACCACCTTCTTCGGCTACGGCGAGAACGGCAAGATCCACAAGATCAAGGAGTTCTTCGATCCGGACTCCCTGGGCGGCCTCTATGGCGCCATCACCGAGTTCCTCGGTTTCGAGATGCTCGATGGCGAGTTCAAGGTCATGGGCATGGCGCCTTATGGCGATGCCAGCAAGTACGACTTCTCGCGTCTGGCCAGCTTTGAAAACGGCGAGTTGGTGATCAACACCGACTACGCCAACGTCATCGGCCTGCGCCGCTACAAAGAGAAGGGCAAGGGCTTCTACTTCTCGCCAAAACTCATCGAGTGGCTGGGTCCCAAGCGCGAAGGCGACATCGCCGACGAGCCTTACATCCACTACGCGGCGAGCATGCAGGCGCTGTTCGAGAAGCTGGCCCTGCAGATGATCGACCACTACCTGGGCGACATCCTCAAGGAAACCGGCAAGCTGGCTTTTGCCGGTGGCTGCGCGCTGAACGTCAAGCTCAACCAGAAGATCATTGCCCGTCCCGAGGTCAAGGAGCTGTTCGTACAGCCGGCGTCCGGCGACGCCGGTACCGCCGTGGGTGCCGCGGCCTACGTTTCCCACGCCCGTGGGGTGCCGGTGGAGAAGATGGAACACGTCTATCTCGGCCCGTCCTACAGCAACGAAGACGTGATTGCCGCTTGTGCCCGCCACCCCAACAAACCGGCCTGGCGGCAGATCGACAACACCCCGGAACGCATCGCCAAGATCATGGTGGACGGCAACCCGGTGGCCTGGTTCCAGGGCCGCATGGAGTTCGGTCCGCGGGCCCTGGGCGGCCGCTCGATCATCGGTTGCCCGAGTGCCACCGGTGTGGCCGATCGGATCAACGAGCAGATCAAGTTCCGCGAGCGCTGGAGGCCTTTCTGCCCGTCGATGCTGGATACCGTTGGTCCGCAAATGATCAAGGTCGACCACCCGGCGCCGTTCATGACCTTCACCTTCGAAGTGGCTGAAGAGTGGAAGACCCGGGTGCCGGAAGTGGTCCACGAGGACGGCACGTCCCGGGCCCAGGTGCTCAAGCGCGAATACAACCCGCGCTACTACGACATGATGAAGGCCCTGGAAGTCCTGACCGGCAACGGCGTGTCGCTGAACACCTCGCTGAACCGCCGCGGCGAGCCGATGATCTGCTCGCCTACCGACGCCTTGAACATGTTCTATGGGTCCGATCTGCAGTACCTGATCATGGAAGATATTCTGGTGGTCAAAGACGGCGTGGACCCTTATGACACGCTCGGCTGAACGCCATGTGCTGCAGTTCTGTCACGGCTATGACGGGCCGTTCCTGGACTGCGCCCGGCAATACGCCAATCTGTTCGCCGGCAGCGGCTATCGGGTGACCACGGTGTTTCTGACCGGGGCCGCCGATGCCGATGTTGCTGCGGGCTGTGCGTCAGATGAAGTGCTGTTCATGGAGTACAGCTCCAAGGCCATTCGTGGCCTGAAGCTGGGCGCGATCCGTGACTTGCGCAAGATTGCCGCCTCGCGCGATTTCAGCTTGTGCATCGCCCATCGCTTCAAGCCGATCTACATTGCCCTGCTGGGCACGGGCTTGCCGGTGATTGGCGTCCATCATGCGTTTTCCGATTACAAGCGTGGCAGCCGCAAGCTGTTCGCCCAGCTGTTCCGCAAACGCCTGAGCCTGCTCGGGGTGTCGGATGCGGTGCGTGACGATATGCGTGCCTGCCTGCCGAAATGGCCGGCACAGCGTATTCAGACCCTGTACAACCGAATCGACCTTGAGGCACTGCAGGCCGAACAACTGAGCGCAGCCCAGGCCCGCAGCGAGCTGGGCCTGTCCGCTGAAGCCTGGATTGTCGGTAATGTCGGGCGCCTGCATCCGGACAAGGACCAGGCCACTCTGCTGCGGGGGTTTGCCGCCGCCGTGCCGCAACTGCCGCCGCACAGCCAGTTGGCGATCCTGGGCACCGGCCGCCTGGAGAAGGAGCTGAAATCCCTGGCTCGGGAGCTGGGTGTCGCCGATCGCGTGCTGTTCCTCGGGCAGGTGCCGCAGGCCCGGCGCTACTTTCGCGCATTCGATGTGTTTGCCCTGAGTTCCGATCACGAGCCCTTTGGCATGGTCCTGCTGGAAGCCATGGCCGCCGGCGTGCCCCTGCTGGCCACCGCCTGCGGTGGTGCGAAGGAGGTGGTCGAGGGCGTGGGCATCCTGTTTCCACTGGGTGACGTCGAGCACATGGCGCAAGGCCTGCAGCACCTGGCCGCGATGGATGATCATCAGCGTCGGGTCTGCGCCGAATTGATGCTTGATCGCCTGCGTGAGCGTTTCTCCGACCGTGCCGTACGCGACGTATTCTGGCGTTTGCCGCAAGTCGCCGATCTGGCCGCGAGGGGCTGATGCTCAATCGATTTCAAGGCTGGCGCGAACGCGGCTGGTCAGTCATTGACGCATCGACCTATGCCGATGCCTGGCAGCGCTTTGGTGGCAGCGTGGCGACTCACCCGCTGGTGGTCGAGCAACTGGCGGACCTGGCGCAGATTCCCGTGCGTTATCTGGCCTGGGAACAGGGCGGCCAGCTGCAGGCGGCCATCGCCACTTGGGGGCGGGATCTGGCGCTGTCCAAGGACGTGCTCAAGCGTGCCGGCAAGAAGGGGTTGTTCGATATCGGCAATGCCGAGCTGATCCTGCCGGCCGCCGCGGATGCCCAGGCCGTTCTGCGCCATCGCGGGCGTTACCTTTCCGCGCTCAACGAAGGGCGCTTCACCGCCCTCAGGCCGCAAGCCGAACAATTGGCCATGGCCCGCACCCCGGAAGAGCTGTCGAAGAAGTTTCGCTACAACCAGCGCCGTGAACTGCGCCTGCTGGAGGAGGCTGGCGGCGTGGTGCGTGCAGTCGCTGACTTCACCAGTGCCGAGCTGGCGGCGATCTACTGTGATCTGTTCCAGCGCCGCTGGGGCTTTCCGGCCACTGGCGCCGAGCGCATGGCCGAGGTATTGGAGCGCCTGCGCGAGCTGCTGATCGGCTCGGTGATCTTTCTCAACGATGCGCCGATTGCCGTGCAGTTGATCTACCGGGTCGAAGCCCCGCAGTGGATCAGCGTCGAGTACGTCAATGGCGGTGTCGATCCCGAGACCCGGGAGTTCAGCCCCGGCAGTGTGCTGAGTTTCCTCAATACCCAGAGCGCCTGGGAGCAGGCCCGGGCCCTGGACAAGCCGCTGCGCTTTTCCTTCGGTCGCGCCGATCGTGAATACAAGGATCGTTGGTGCAATCCTGTGCCGGTTTTCCAGGTGTGAGTCCGTCCATGAGTCGCAAGCAGCAATTGCTCAAGCGCCACCGGCGCAACAAAAGAATCGTCCTGTTGGTGGGGCTGGTCCTGTTGCTGCTGGTGGGTGTACTGGTGGCCTGGTGGTTGCCGCTGTTGTTGGCAGTGCTTGGCTGGCTGGCTCATGAGGCCTGGTTTGCCGATCACCTGTTCTACTCGCCCAAGGATGACTACTGCTACGACTTCGGCCATGAAGCTCGGCAGGTCGCGGTGCGCCTGGAGGCGGGACGCCTGTTGCTCGATTCGGCGCCTGAGTTGGGCACGAATGAAACCCTGATTCTCGGAGTACAGGTCAAGAGCTCCTGGATCGGACGTTTTCTCGACCCGGCCATTGAAGTGCTGGGTGGCCCGAGCGCCGATCGCCAGGCGTTCGAGCGTGGGGTCAATGGCCTGCGCTATCTCAACCTCAGTGGCCTGGCCGGTCCCCTGGTTCGCGGCGAGCTGCAACTGCGTGGGCGCTTCTGCCGGATTCAGGCCCAGCCTCGGTTGCTGGCTTGGCGCGACCCCGACTACCGGCGTCAGCGGGTGATGGTGATCGCACCCCATGCCGATGATGCCGAACTGGCAGCCTTCGGCTTGTACAGCCAGGCTGACGAAGCCTGGATCGTGACCCTGACGGCGGGTGAAATCGAGGCCGAACATTATCAGGCCATGGGCATGAGCCCAGTCGAGGCGGCGCGCATCAAGGGCCGCCTGCGGGCCTGGGACAGTATTGCCGTGCCTCGCTGGGCGGGTGTGCCCGAGACTCACTGCGTGCAACTGGGGTATTTCTGCCTGCAACTGCCAGCCATGCAGGCCGATCCGCAGCAGCCGGTGGCCTCGCGCGAGGCGCAGTTGAGCGATATCCGCCTGTTCCGCCAGTTCAATCCATTCCCCTTGCCTGCCGACCGGGACGGCCTGCCGACCTGGGACAACCTGCTGGCGGATCTGCGAGCCTTGTTGCTCAAGGCCCGGCCTGAAGTGATAGTGCTGCCGCACCCGTCACTGGACCCGCATCCCGACCATATCTGCGCCCAGGCGGCGGTGATGCAGGCGCTTGATGGGTTGGACTGGCAGCCGACCACCGTGCTCGGCTACGCCAATCACCTGCATGACAATGATCGTTGGCCGATGGGCGATTCTGGGGCAGGCGTTGCCTTGCCACCACTCTTCGATGCGACGGCCGCCTTGCGTCCGTGGTGCTTGTCGCTGTCCCGGGCCGAGCAGTTTGACAAGGCCATGGCGCTGGGGATGATGCATGACTTGCAGCCACCAGCGCCCTTCAAGCGACGTGTACGACGATACCTGCAGCGTTGGTTGGCCGGCCGTTCAGGATCGACCTACGGTGAAAATGAGTTTTTCCGCAAGGCGGTTCGCAGGCATGAGTTGTTCTGGCGTTTGTGAGTCGTTGCTTTAAAACTGCCTTGTGCCAAGACAACAGGGCAATGTCGATTTTTTCTCGGACTGCTCAGCTTCGAAAGGAAGATGATGAAGGTTTTATTTCTGGTGCAGAAAGAACAGCGAGCCATCCTGGATCGTTTGTACGAAGGCGTCGCCGAGAATTGTGAATGCGATGTGCGCTGGCTGAGCAGCGACGAGCAACGCAACTTGCGTCGTTACTTCCGGCGGGAGGTCGATGTCTCCCGTTATGACCGCATCATCTTCTTCCTGCGTTTCAAGCAGGAGATACGCCAGGTCGGGTTCATTCGTACTGTGCCCAACTTGGTGATTCTCGAGCACGATGCTTATCAGAATTACATTCCCTGCAAGTACACGGGCAAGTTCAGTGCCCATTACCGCCGCTTGCCTTGGGCGCGGGTGATCAGTTCAGGGCATATGGTGACCGAGCGCTTGCGCGAGGAAGGTTTCGACGCGGTGTTCGTACCCAAGGGTTACGATCAGGCGCTTTTACAGGAGCAAGGGCGGGAGCGTGATATCGAGCTGGCTTTTGTCGGCAGTACCAACAGCGTTGCCTATAGCGGCCGCAAGGCACTGCTGGATGAACTGGCGCGGGTTGAACCGTTGGTGGTCACGCGAACCAAGTCAGGTGAGGAGTACTGCGCGACCCTTAATCGGATTCGTTTTTTCGTCAGTGCCGATGTGGGCATGGGCGAATACATGATCAAGAACTTTGAAGCAATGGCTTGTGGCTGTGTTTTGTTGGCCTTCGATCAAGGGGCTGCCGAGAATGAGGCCCTGGGGTTCAAAGACATGGTCAACGTTGTGTTTTACAAGGACATCCCTCAGTTGCAGGAGAAGTTGCTCCAATTGCGCATGAATCCGTTACTGGCGGCGGATATTGCTCGTAATGGACAGAAACTTGCAGTCAAACAGTTCAGTTTCGCGCAAATTGGCCGGCGTATCGTTGATGCGCTCCAACCGCCCCTGAGAGCGCGTGCTCCCTTGAGTCTGGTGGAGAGATTGCGGTTGCGACTGGGTGTTTGATATCAACTTGTCGGGAATGCTTAGTGGCTTTTTGATACTGTTTGGGTCGGGATTCAGTTCTTTGATCAATGGCCAACCTGGCATCACTGAATTGCACATGGCGGGCTTGCGAAACCACGTATCAAGGTCATTTTTTCAATGAGCATTCTTAACATCATGTGGGCCGGCGGCTCCGCTTTTGCTTCGGTGCAGAAGGTGCATCAACAGATACTTTCTCGCGTTGAGGACTGTGCATCGATCAATACCTGGCTGCTTCAAGGAAGTGCGGGTATTGGCGATCTGGGCAACCAAGTCGTCGAGTGGAATCTTTCTTCTGACCAGCTCAAGGAGCGGCGCATCTGGAAGTTGCTGGCTCCCTGGATGCGCGCGCGTTTTAAAAAGGCCCTGCCGAAAGACCTGGAAGTGGTGCTTCTGGATGGCATCGGTGTTGCGCGAGCGTTACTGCCAGTACTCAGGACTGTGCCAGGGGTGCGTGCAGTGGTCATTTTTCATGGCACCACTCGCCTGCGCGGGAGCGATCTAAAACTGTTTGAGCGTTTCTCGGACTCTGAGTTGACGCTGGTTGCGGTGTCGAACACCCTCGCCCAATCCCTTGAATCTGATACGCACCGGCCTGTAGCGGTCTTGCGCAGCGCCTACGATCCGGTCGCTTTTCGTGCCGCGTCACTGCCTCGTGAGCAGGCTCGAGCTCGCTTGGGAGTGCCGTTGGAAGCCTCACCAGTGCTGGGTGCGGTAGGCCGCCTGGTGAGTGGCAAGGGCTTCGCCTGTTTGCTGGAGGCCTTTGCTGCAGCGTCGGTACATCGACCCGATGCGCGCTTGGTCATTGTCGGCGAGGGTCCCGAGCGGCTTGCCCTTGAGGCCGGCATCGAGCGTTTGGGCTTGCGTGGCAAAGTTTCTCTCCCCGGTCATTTGCCGGAGGCAGCGACGCTTTATCGAGCGTTTGACTGGGTAGCCATTCCTTCGCTGGACGAGGGGCTGGGCCTGATCTTGCAAGAGGCGGTGATCTCGGGAGTTCCGGTGCTCACCAGTGAGCTTGCGGTATTCCGGGAGCAGTTGGCTGAGGCCGGCTGGTACGCGCCGCCGGACGATGCCGGTGCCTGGAGCAAGCTCATGGAGCGCGCATTTTCAGCGTCTGCCGAGGTGATCCTTGACGGTCAGTCTCGAGCACTGGCGCCGGAGCGGGCCTGGACAGATTTCACTGAAACCTCGCGGCGGCTGTTTTCATCCCGGTAACAGCGCTTGTTCCAGCGCTTGCATGGGAAAGCGTTCGTTCAGCTCTTCGCGCGCAATATAGCGTGCAAAGTGCTGCAAGTTGCGCTTGATCAGCCTGGGAGGCAGCGGCGCCCGCAAGAAACGCATATCGGCTACATCGATCAGCCCCATTTCATTCTCGGGCGTGATCACGATATTGCCCAAGTGTAATGAGCGGAAGTAGATGCCGGCCGCGTGCAATCGACGAATCAGTGCCACCAGCGGCTCAAGGTTTTGTTGCCAGTCAAAGTCTTTCTGGCTGGCCATTTGACGCAGTGTCTGCCCGGGTAATGGTCGATAAAGCACCGCGGTCATGCCGGGGGCGCTTAGTTCGAAGAACTTGAGTACCGTCAAGGTGGGGATGCCACGCTTGCGCAACTCTGCTGCGTTGTCGATGAAGCGTTTGGAGTAGGGGTGAAACAACGCTGACGAAAAAAGGCGTTTGCGGCGAAACAGTTTGAGGATGTCACCGTCTGCCAGCAGGTAGACTTTAGGACCGTAGCTGTCGGCTTCCAATATTCTGGCGCCTTCAGTCATTGAAGTTAGAGCGGCTTGGGAAAGCCTTGAACATTGCATCGTCGGAGCCTTCTCGGAGTCGCGGGCACAGTGGTCGGTAATGATGCCGAAAGTTTTGAGTTTTAACCATGCCGGGCAGGGTGGTAGGCCGTGATGAGGAGTTAGGAATGCAAGCAAGTCGTTGGGCGCAGGGATGGATGGTCGGTGGACTGTTATGGTTCTTACTGGCTATTGCATTTGCGCCGACCAACAAGATTTATCAGCAGGGGCTGGTGCTTTTTCTCTGGTTGCCGGCCCTGGTTTTTGCCTGGCCTGCCCGTGATCGGCTCAAGGAAGTCTGGCGTTCGCAACCTTGGGTCTGCCTGATGATCCTGCTATTGGCGGTATGGAGCGGGGTCAGTTTGCTCTGGACCAACGTAGAAGATCCTTCCCGTGAGGCCAAGCGTCTGCTTTACATTGGCGTCTTCCTGCTGTTCTTCCCGGTGTTTGCCAATGCTCGACCCGAGCGAGTCATTCGAATCATGCAATGGGGAGGTTTCGGACTGGCATTGTCGTCGCTGATTGCAGTGATCAAATTCTATGGCATTGAAGGAAATGCCTGGTACGCCCGTCTTGAGGGGTTAGGCCAGCTTTCTCATCCCATTCTCGGTGCTTACGTCATTGGTTTGGCTGCGGTGTGGATGCTGCACTGGGTGCCTCGCGGCCGTTGGATGCAGGTGGCTTGGCTGTTGGCGATGGGGCTGCTCGCGCTCTTTGTGGTACTGAGCCAAAGTAGAGGCGCCGCTCTGGCACTGCTTCTGAGCATCGTGGCTATGCCTATCTGGTGTCGTGACCGGCGCAGTACGTTGATTGCTGCAGCGGCGGTTGTCACCGCGTTGGCGGTGTTCTGGGCAATGGAATCTCTGGTCTTGTCGCGTGGCGTTTCCTATCGTCCTCAGATTTTCATGGCGGCTTTGCACATGATTGCCGAGCGGCCCTGGGGCGGCTTGGGATTGGGCGGCGATTACAAGGTCTTTGCCGATAACCTCTATTTCGATCACTCTCATAATCTGTTCACCCATGTGACCATCGAACTCGGTCTGCCGGGCCTGCTGCTTTGGTGTGGGCTGTGGTTCGGAGTGTTATGGCAAGCGTGGAAGGTGCGTGATACCCAATATGGCAAGGGCATCATCGGGATATGGGTGTTCTCATTTCTGGCGATGCAGTTCGATGCTGCAAGCCTGACCGGTACGCCTCGTGCCGAGTGGTTCATCTCCTGGTTTCCAATTGCATTGGCCAGCGTTTTGGTCTGGGCACGGGCCAAGCCCGAGGCTTGTGATAAAATTCGCCGTTCTACCTAACCAGTGAGCCCGATGATGAGTGACGCACCGCCCAAAGCGGAACAGGATTCCAGCCTGAAAATCTATTTCCGGCTGCTGGGCTATGTACGGCCGTACCTTGGCATGTTTCTGTTGAGTATCGTGGGCTTCGTGATCTTTGCGTCTACCCAGCCGATGCTCGCGGGAATACTCAAATACTTCGTTGATGGCTTGAGCAATCCCGATGTGGTGTTCTTCCCCAACGTGCCGTATTTGAGAGACCTGAAGTTGCTGATGGCTGTTCCGCTGCTGATCGTCCTGATCGCCGCGTGGCAAGGTTTGGGATCTTTTCTGGGCAACTACTACCTGGCCAAGGTTTCCTTGGGATTGGTCCACGACCTGCGTGTCGAACTGTTCAACAAGCTGTTAGTTCTGCCCAATCGCTATTTTGATACTCATAGTTCTGGGCACCTGATTTCCCGTATCACTTTCAATGTGACTATGGTGACGGGGGCGGCCACCGACGCGATCAAAGTGGTCATTCGCGAAGGCCTGACAGTGGTCTTTCTATTTGGTTATCTGTTGTGGATGAACTGGAAGCTGACGCTGGTGATGTTGGCAATCCTGCCAGTGATTGCACTGATGGTCGGCAGTACCAGCAAGAAATTTCGCAAGCAGAGCAAAAAGATTCAGGTCGCCATGGGAGATGTGACCCATGTTGCTTCGGAAGCGATCCAGGGATACCGAGTGGTGCGCAGTTTCGGTGGTGAAGGCTATGAGCAGCGGCGCTTTGCTGCGGCTAGCCAGAGCAACACCGAAAAGCAACTGCGCATGACCAAGACTGGCGCTGTATACACCCCCATGTTGCAACTGGTGATTTACTCCGCCATGGCCGCACTGATGTTTTTGGTGTTGTTCTTGCGGGGCGATGCAACGGCAGGTGATCTGGTGGCCTATATCACTGCCGCGGGTTTGCTGCCTAAACCGATTCGGCAGTTGTCGGAAGTCAGCTCAACGATTCAAAAGGGCGTTGCGGGTGCCGAAAGTATCTTCGAGCAGCTGGATGTTGAGCCTGAAGTCGATAGCGGAACGGTCGAACGGGATCGTATCAGTGGTCGTCTTGAAGTTCGCAACTTGAGCTTCACGTATCCGGAGACGGGGCGTGAGGTTCTCAAGAACATTAGCTTCAGTGCCGAGCCAGGGCAGATGATTGCCTTGGTTGGGCGCTCTGGTAGTGGTAAGTCGACATTGGCCAGCCTGATTCCGCGTTTTTACCATCATGAAACTGGGGAAATACTGCTCGACGACGTGGAAGTCGAAGACTACCGGCTGCGTAACTTGCGCCGACACGTAGCTCAGGTCACGCAGCATGTGACCTTGTTCAACGATACCGTTGCCAACAACATTGCATACGGGGACCTGGCCGGTGCGCCGCGTGCGGATATCGAGAAGGCTGCCCAAGACGCCTATGCGATGGACTTCATCGCTGAGCTGCCCCGGGGCCTGGATACCGAAGTCGGAGAGAACGGCGTGCTTCTTTCGGGTGGCCAGCGTCAGCGCTTGGCTATCGCCCGGGCGTTGCTGAAGAATGCGCCGTTGCTGATTCTTGATGAGGCAACGTCAGCACTGGACACCGAGTCGGAGCGGCATATTCAGGCAGCGTTGGACAAGGTCATGAAAGGGCGTACCACCCTGGTTATCGCTCATCGGTTGTCCACTATCGAGAAGGCTGACCAGATCCTGGTGATGGACCACGGCGAAATTGTCGAGCGTGGTACCCACGTCGAGTTACTGGCCATGGGTGGGTACTACTCGCGGCTGCACGCCATGGGGCTGGACGCGCCGACTGAGGCCGATATCGTCTGATATTCCCGGGCGCGCAATGCGCCCGGGCATTTGTATCAATGCCCTTACAGGGTTGACCAAAGCTAAATAATTCCTTATCCGGCGTTTGTTATGTTGGCCCTCTCGATTCGAATGATGAACGAGAGGGTCAACCTTCTTGCGTGGATAATCGGATGTTGCAACGTCTGTTGTGGAAATTGCTTCCCAAGAATCAAAGGGCTTTCTTACTGGGACGTTTGTCAGTGGTTGATCGGCAGGCTGTGAACAAGTCACTGTCTGCGATCATTACGCTTCCAACAAGTTTTGTGACGCATAAGTGTGTGTTCATTCACGTGCCCAAATGCGGGGGCAGTAGCCTGTGCTCCGCGCTTCTAGAGGGTCGGTGGCCAGGGCACTTACCGTATTACTGGTATCAGCAGCAGTTCCCTGAACACTGCGCGCGCAGTTTCAAGTTCGCTTTCGTCCGCGATCCCTTGGAGCGGGCTTACTCGGCATACGCTTACTTGCGGGGCAATAACATGAGTCGACGTGACCAGGAGGCTCAGGCCTTGGTGGCCAGTTACCGAGATTTCGACGATTTCGTTGCGCAGTGGTTGCATCCGGACAACCTGCGTCGTCAGCTCCACTTTGCGCCTCAGACGGACTTTCTTGTTGATCAGATGGGGCGGTTGTCCATGGATTTTCTAGGCCGGCACGAGCATTTTGAGCGAGATTTTCGCTATCTTTGTGAGCGACTTGGAGTGGACACATTATTGCCGCATCTGAATGTTTCCCTTGAGCGTCGAAACGAGCCGGTCAGGGAGTTCTGCTCCTTGCGTACGCGGCGCTTGGTCAGGCGTGCTTATCAGCGTGATTATGAGGTCCTGGGTTATGAGTGACTCTTCAGTTTTTCCGAACTCTACTGGGGTTGCTCCCGCTATCCGTCCCTTTTCCCTATCGTTGTCAGTGGATGCCCGCTCTGCGTTAAAGCACCAGCAGCCTTGTTGTCTGTGGCTGACGGGGCTGTCGGGTGCCGGAAAGTCCACTCTGGCCAATGCGTTGGAGATCAAACTCAATGAGCAGGGCCGCCATACATTTGTGCTGGACGGTGACAACCTGCGCACCGGGTTATGCAGCGATCTGGGGATGGGAATCGAGGCGCGCAAAGAGAATGTTCGGCGTATTGGCGAGGTGGCGCGCCTGATGGTCGACGCCGGATTGATTGTGATCGTCTCGGCTATTTCGCCCTTCAGTGCTTGTCGGGCGATTGCCAGGGCGTTGTTTGCTCCGGGGCAGTTTTTCGAGGTCTATGTCAGCACGCCGTTTGATGTGTGCGCCCGACGTGACCCCAAGGGCTTGTATCAAGCTGCGCTGCAAGGAGCAATCAAGGATTTCACCGGTCTGGACAGTCCTTACGAAGCGCCAGAGCGCGCAGATTGCGAGATCAATACCGATGAAATCGAATTGTCCGAGGCGGTGCAGTTTGTTTTGAGTCGAGTGTTCAAAAAATGATCAGATAATGTGCGTGATACATCCCGCGTAAAGCTCTCAAACGAGACGGCGCCAACCCTGTGTTAATATCGCGCCCCTGTTCATTTTGTATGTGGGATGCTCCATGAAGTTGTCCATGCCGCGATTCGATCAAGCCCCTGTCTTGGTGGTCGGCGATGTCATGCTCGACCGTTACTGGCATGGTGGTACCTCACGGATTTCCCCTGAGGCACCGGTGCCGGTGGTCAAGGTCGAGCAAATCGAGGACCGCCCGGGTGGTGCCGCTAACGTTGCCCTGAACATCGCCGCTCTCGGCGCTCCGGCATCCCTGGTGGGGGTGACCGGTGACGATGAGGCTGCCGACAGTCTGGCCAACAGCTTGAAGGGTGCGGGTGTACGGGCGCTGTTTCAGCGCATTGCCCATCAGCCGACCATCGTCAAGCTGCGGGTCATGAGCCGTCACCAGCAGTTGCTGCGTATCGATTTCGAAGAGCCCTTCGCCACTGATGCCCTGGCCCTGGCGGCCGAGGTCGACGCCCTGCTCGACGGGATCAAGGTGCTGGTGCTGTCCGACTACGGCAAGGGCGCTCTGCGCAACCATCAGGTGCTGATCGCGGCGGCGCGGGCGCGGGGCATTCCGGTGCTGGCCGATCCCAAGGGCAAGGATTTTTCCATCTACCGTGGCGCCAGCCTGATCACGCCGAATCTCAGCGAGTTCGAAACCATCGTCGGCGGCTGCGCCGATGAGCACGAACTGGTGAGCAAGGGCGCCAAGCTGATGCACGACCTGGAGCTGGGAGCGCTGCTGGTGACCCGTGGCGAGCACGGCATGACCCTGTTGCGCCCGGCGCATCCGCCCCTGCATCTGCCGGCCCGTGCCCGTGAAGTGTTCGATGTCACCGGTGCCGGGGATACGGTGATCTCTACCCTGGCCGCTGCCATTGCTGCCGGTGAAGAGCTGCCCCATGCCGTGGGCCTGGCCAATCTGGCGGCGGGCATAGTGGTCGGCAAGCTGGGGACTGCTGCGATCAGCGCACCGGAATTGCGTCGGGCGATCCAGCGCGAGGAAGGTTCCGAGCGTGGGGTCCTGAGCCTCGACCAACTGCTGCTGGCGATTGATGACGCCCGGGCGCACAACGAGAAGATTGTGTTCACCAACGGCTGCTTCGACATTCTCCACGCCGGCCACGTGACCTACCTGGAACAGGCTCGGGCCCAGGGTGACCGGCTGATCGTGGCGATCAACGACGATGCCTCGGTCAGCCGCCTCAAGGGGCCTGGACGTCCGATCAACAGTGTCGACCGGCGTATGGCGGTGCTGGCGGGATTGGGCGCCGTGGACTGGGTGATCAGTTTCCCTGAAGGCACTCCGGAAAACCTGTTGACCCAGGTACGGCCGGATGTGCTGGTCAAGGGCGGGGACTATGGCATCGATCAGGTGGTGGGCGCTGATATCGTCACCGCTTATGGCGGCACGGTGAAGGTGCTGGGGCTGGTCGAGAACAGCTCGACCACCGCCATCGTCGAGAAGATCCGCAAGACCGACAAGGCCGAGTAACGGCCGCAGTGAAAAAAGGCGCCTGCTCCAGGCGCCTTTTTTTTGCCTCAGCCCTGGCGTCTGGCTTTGGCCGGAACCATCTTGCGCAGGATCTGCCGGGCCTTGCCGGTCAGGCGTGAGAGTTTCGAGTCCTTCGCAGGTTCACTCAGGCCTCGTTGCCCGAGCCAGTCCTTCCAGCGAATCCGCTCGTCGCGCACCACCCAGCCTTCCTGCTGGGCGAAGCTTTCTGCCAGGTACAGGCCACGGGTGCTCGCCGGGTGCAACTGGTCCTTTTTCAGGGTGTAGAGCTCGGCGCAAGGTTCGCCATTCTCCAGGGGCATCAGGTACAGGTCCGGGCGCTTGCGGTCCAGGCGGGCCACCAGTTGATCGCCCTCCAGGCGTTCGTCGACGTGGAACAGGCTCAGGGACTTGGCTTCCCTGGGCACCTCCAGGCGCAGGTCGTAGATCAACTGCAGCGATGCCGTGGGCAGGTGTACATAGGCCTGGGGACGCTCGAGCAATTGCAGGTTGGCGCAACGCACCGGGCGCGCCGCGCCGGACAGCGGCGTCAGGCGAAACGGCAGGGCTTCGCGGTAGTGCAGGGCGCCAGCATAGGGGGCGGGTAGCCAGGTGTCGTTGAAGCGTCCGCCGAGCCAGCCTTCGGGGGTTTCCAGCAGGCACTCCTCGGCGATTTCCTGGATGGCGGTCAGCAGCGGCAGGTTCAGCTCATGGGCCGGCACGTAGCCGGAGATCAGCTTGAGCACCACGTCGCCGCGATCCTGGCGGCGTTGGCGCACCAGTACCCAGTAATCGCGGTTCTGCCAATGCAGGGTCAGGCGCACCGAGACCCCGAGGTTGGCCAGTTCCAGAGCGAAACGCTGGGTATCGGCCACGGTCACCGGGCGTCGGCGCTGCAGGGTCTGGGCGAAGTTCAGCGGCATGCCGACGCTCTGGTAGCACAGGCCTTCGGGAGTCGCCTCGACGAACAGGGGCAGGGTCTTGAAATTGCTGGGGTTCTTTCTAATCAGCGGTCGCGACATCTCGGCTCCTTCTTGCGTCGGGGTCGGCCGCGTCGGCGGCATCAGTTCTGGCCCAGAACCTGTGCCACGGTCGCCACGTTATGGGCCAGGTGCAGCGGATTGATGGTCCCGACAATAGCACTGGCGACACCGGGCCGGTCAAACAGCAACTCGAAGCTGGCCCGCACCGGATCGGTGCCCGGGCTCAGGCACACGTGGCCGCTGGCCAGGGCCTTTTTCACCAGGATGCCCTTGTGCTGGGCGGCAGCATAGTCAATGACCGCCCGCTCCGCCTGTTCGTTCAGATTGTAGGTAACCATGGCGCAATCGCCTTGCTCCAATGCCTTCAAGCCGCCGTCGACGGTCTTGCCGGAGAAGCCGAAGCCGCGGATCTTGCCCTCCTGCTTGAGCTGGGCCAGGGTCTGGTACACCTCGCACTGCTCGAGGATCGCCAGGTCGTTGCCGTCGGAATGCACCAGCACCAGGTCGATGAAGTCGGTTTCCAGGCGTTGCAGGCTGCGTTCCACGGACAGACGCGTGTGGGCGGCGCTGAAGTCGTGGCGGGACACACCGTCGGCAAACTCCTCGCCGACCTTGCTGACGATCACCCATTCCTGGCGCTGGCCCCGTAGCAGCGGGCCCAGGCGTTCTTCGCTGCGGCCGTAGGCTGGAGCGGTGTCGATCAGGTTGATGCCCAGGTCGCGGGTCAGCTTGAGCAGCATGCGCGCTTCCTGGTCGTCGGGGATCTGGAAGCCGTTGGGGTATTTCACGCCCTGGTCACGGCCCAGCTTGACCGTGCCCAGGCCCAGGGGCGAAACCATCAGCCCGGTGCTGCCGAAGGGGCGATGCAGGTCGTGCAGGGTTGGCTGGCTCATGGCAGCAGTTGCTCCCAGGAGGTTTGCGCCAGGGGCGGCTTGGGCAGGTCGGGGAGCGCCTGGCTGGGGCCGGGGCGAATGCCATCGCGCTCCAAGGCCTTCAGGACCCGGTCGGCGAAGTCCGGCGCCAGGGCCAGTTTGGTCGGCCAGCCCACCAGCAGGCGGTCTTGTCCGGCGAGGAAGGCGTTGTCCGGGCGGGTCAGGCCTGATTGTGCCGGTTCCGCCCGCTCCACTCGCAAGGTGGCCCATTGCGCCTGGCTCAGGTCGACCCAAGGCAGCAACTGTGCCAGTTCCTTTTGCGCCGCGGCGATCTGCGCTGCCGGTTCCCGGGCCACACCTTCGGCTTCGGCGAGATCGCCCCCCAGGTACCAGACCCACTGGCCATCGGCGGCCGGATGAGTGGTGACGGTGATCCGCGGCTTGGGGCCGCCGCCCAGGCAATGGGCGTACAGCGGTTTCAGGCTTGGCCCCTTGACCAGCACCATGTGCAGCGGGCGTCGCTGCATGGCCGGCTGGCTCAGGCCGAGAGTCTGGAGCAGCTCGGCATTGCCGGCACCAGCACTGAGGACAATGCGCTGCGCGCGAATCTCCCGTTCGTCGATCCGCAGGCCCACCAGCTGACCACTCTCCAGCAGTGGCTCGATCTTCTGCCCGGCCAGCAGGCTGTCGCCGCCCAGCTCCGCCAGGCGCTGGATGACGCTGGGCACGTCCACCACCAGTTCGGCCAGCCGATAGACCTTGCCCTTGAAGCGCTTGTCCTGCAGGGCTGGAGGCAATTGCTCGCCCTTGACCTGATCGACCCGGCCGCGCACGGCCTTGCTGGCAAAGAAGCTGGTGAGGTTACCGGCCAGGGTGCCGGGGGACCAGAGATAGTGGGATTCGGACAGCAGGCGCACGCCGGACAGGTCCAGCTCGCCGCTGCCGGCCAGGGCTTCGCGCCAGCGCCGGGGCATGTCGGCGATGGCTTCCGAGGCGCCGGTGAGGGCGCCGTGCAGGGCGTACTTGGCGCCGCCGTGAATGATCCCCTGGGACTTCACGCTCTGTCCGCCACCGAGGCTGGCGCTTTCCACCAGCACAGTGGAAAAGCCCTGGCGCCGCAGGCGGGCATTGAGCCAGAGGCCGGCGACGCCTGCGCCGACAATCAGCACATCGGTGGAAATAGCGGATGGCATGCAGCGACCTCGGTAAACAAAACGAAGGCGCAAGTTTCAAGCCTCAAGCCTCAAGCTGCAAGCATGGCACTCACTCTTGCCGCTTGAAGCTTGTCGCTTGAGGCTGCTTTTTAATGCCCGGCGGTTTTCGAGAACAACTGGATCACCACCACGCCGAGGACGATCAACGCCATGCCCAGCATCGCCGGGATATCCAGTTTCTGGCCGTACAGGAACAGCGCGGCAATGCTGACCATGACGATGCCCATGCCGGCCCATACCGCATAGGCCACGCCCACCGGGACGGTGCGTACCACCAGGGTCAGCATCCAGAAGGCCACGCCGTAGCCGACGATGATCAGCGCCAGGGGCAGCGGTGTGCTCAGGCCCTTGACCGCTTTCATTGAAACAGTGGCAATCACTTCCGCGCAGATGGCGATGGCCAGGTAGTAGTAAGCGTTCATGGGAGGGTTCCTCGTGTCTGGGGCTGCTTTCTGAGGTCGGCATTCTAGAGGCTGCTCAGATGGGGTAAAGTCATTACCTATCTGTTATGAAGATAGGTTGCGCTATGAACATGCAATGGAACCTGGAGCAATTGCGGCTGTTCGTCAGTGTCGCCGAGCAGCGTTCGTTTTCCGCGGTGGCCCGCCAGCAACGCAAGGCGCAATCGGCCATCAGCAGCGCCATCGCTCTGCTGGAGGAGGACCTGGGGGTCAGCCTGTTCGAGCGCAGCAGCGGGCGCCAGCCCAAGCTCAGCGAAGCCGGCAGCGCCTTGTTGCAGGAGGCGCGGGAGATTCTGCGTCAATGCGATCGCCTCAACGGTCGGGCGCTGGCCCTGATGCGGGGCCAGGAGGCGCGGTTGCGCCTGGCCCAGGACGAGGCGATGCCCTACCAGCCGGTGCTCGACAGCCTGGAAGCCCTGGCCGAGCGCTTTCCCAGCCTGGAGGTGCAGCTGGCCAGCGGCGCCCAGGGCGATGTGGCGCGCAAGCTGGTGGAGCGCCGGGCCGACCTGGGCTTGCTGTTCCACCATGAGCAGATGCCCGAAACCCTGGAGCGTCAGGCCCTGGGCAGCGTTGAAATGGTCACTGTGTGTGCCGTGGGGCATCCCCTGGCCCATGAAAAGCGGGTCAATCGCCAGCTCCTGGCCCGGCACCGGCAGTTGCTGATCGCCCCGCAACTCAGTGGTTATCCCGGTGGTGAACAAGTCAGCCCCCAGGTCTGGCGGGCGGACAGTTTCTATGTGATGGCCGAATGGCTGATGCGTGGCCTTGGCTGGGCCTGGTTGCCGCGGCATGTGGTGCAGTACCCGACCTATCAGCATCAGATGGTGGAACTGGTCAGCGAATGGACACCGCCGGCGCTGGTGGTGGAGCTGGCCTGGCGCCGCGACGAGCCCCTGGGGCCGGCAGCGCGCTGGCTGGCGGAACGTTTTGCCGTGCACCTGAAGGCGATCGGCTAAAAAACCGATAAACTCCGCCGCCATGAATAGAACTCTCTATACCGCACTGTTTTACCTGGGGCTGCCTTTGGTAGCGATTCGCCTGTGGCTGCGTTCGCGCAAGGCCCCGGCTTATGCCAAGCGCATTGGCGAGCGCTTCTCTCTGGGCTTGCCGGTCATGCAGACCGGCGGTATCTGGGTGCATGCGGTGTCCGTGGGCGAGAGTATTGCCGCCGCGCCAATGATCCGGGCCCTGTTGGCCCGTCATCCGCAACTGCCGATTACCGTGACCTGCATGACCCCCACCGGCTCTGAGCGCATTCAAGCACTGTTCGCCCATGAGCCGCGCATCCAGCATTGCTACCTGCCTTACGATCTGCCATGCGCTGCTGCGCGCTTTCTCGATCGGGTGCAGCCCAAGCTGGCGGTGATCATGGAAACCGAACTGTGGCCCAACCACATCGACCAGTGCGCTCGGCGCGGGATTCCGGTGGCCCTGGCCAATGCCCGATTGTCCGCGCGTTCGGCCAAGGGCTATGGGCGCTTTGCCGGGCTGACGGCGCCGATGCTGGCGCAGATGAGCCTGTTCGCGGTGCAGACCGAGGCCGAGGCCCAGCGTTTCCGGGAGCTGGGCGCGCGTCCCGAGACTGTGGAAGTGACAGGCTCGATCAAGTTCGACCTGAGCATTGATCCGCAATTGCTGGTGCGTGCCGCTGAGCTGCGCCAGCAGTGGCAGGCCATGGACCGCCCGGTATGGATCGCCGCCAGTACCCACGAGGGTGAAGACGCCGTGGTGCTCGACGCCCATCGGCAACTGCTGGCCAGTTACCCGAATGCCTTGCTGATTCTGGTGCCACGGCACCCGGAACGCTTCAACTCGGTGTACGAGCTGTGTCGGCAACAGGGTTTCACGACCATTCGCCGCTCCGCCGGGGAGCCGGTGGACGCCACCACCTCGGTGTTGCTGGGGGACACCATGGGCGAGTTGCTGTTCCTCTATGCCCTGGCCGACAGCGCCTTTGTCGGTGGCAGCCTGGTGGCCAATGGCGGACATAACCTGCTGGAACCGGCGGCGCTGGCCAAGCCGGTCATCAGCGGGCCGCACCTGTTCAACTTCCTGGAAATCGCCGCGATGCTGCGCGAGGCCGGGGCCCTGCAGGAGGTGGATGACGCCGAGGGGCTGGCGGTGGCGGTGCAGCGCCTGTTCGAGTTGCCCCGGGATGCTCAGAAGATGGCCGAAGCCGGGCTCAAGGTGCTCAAGGCCAATCAGGGCGCCTTGCAGCGGCTGCTGGATGGTCTTGATCGCCTCTTGAACAGGCCTTGACGGTCTTCGTGCAGCGCCTGCCGCAGGCTGCGCAGCGGCGGCAAAGGGCCCTTGCCACAGCCGTCTCAGCATGAAAAAGGCCACCCGCAAAGGTGGCCTTTTTCATGGCTTCAGGCTTCAGGGGCGAGCCTTGAGCTGCTCCTGTGCGGCCTTGGCCAGGTCCGGCGGGAGGAAGTCGCGGTCCGGGTTGTAGTCGGCCTTGAGGTAGCGCGACAGGTCCTGCAGGTCTCCCGGGTTGAGGGTGCCGGCGGCCTGTTTCAGGCGCAGGTTGTCGAGGATGTAGTCGTAGCGGCTGTTGTTGTAGTTGCGCACCGAGGTGTAGAGCTGGCGTTGGGCGTCGAGCACGTCGACGATATTGCGGGTGCCCACCTGGTAGCCGATTTCCGTGGCATCCACCGCGCTCTGGTTGGAGATGATCGACTGGCGTCGGGCCTGGACCTGTTCGACATCGGTGTTCACCGCGCGATGCAGGTTGCGGGTGTTCTCCACCACCTGGCGACGCAGGGATTCGCGCTGCTGCTCGCTCTGGCTCAGACGCGAGTAGGACTCGCGGACCTGGGAGCTGGTCAGGCCGCCGCTGTAGATCGGGATGTTCAGTTGCAGGCCGATGGAACGCTGCTCGACATCGCTGCCGTAGCGCGTTAACGGGTTGGGGTTGCTGAAACCCAGGGCGTCGTTGTCGCCTTTCTTGTATTGCGCCACGGCGTCCAGGGTCGGCGCGTGCCCGGCCTTGCGCTGCTTGAGGGTTTCCTCGGCGGCGCTGACCGCGTAGTTGCTGGCCAGCAGGTTGAGGTTCTGCTTGGCGGCGGTTTCGACCCAGGCCTTGGCGTCGTTGGGTGTCGGGGCCAGTACCGGCAGGGTGTGGACGATGCCCTGGATCGAGTTGTACTCGCGGTTGGTCAGGGTGATCAGGGCTTCAAAGGCGTCTTCCACCTGGCGCTGGGCAAGGATCCGGTTGGCCCGGGCGGTGTCGTAGCTGGCCTGGGATTGCAGCACGTCGGTCTTGTCCGACAGGCCCACGTCGAAGCGCTCGTTGGACTGGTCCAGTTGTCGCTTGAAGGCGGCTTCCTCGGCCTTGGTCGAGGCCAGGTTGTCCTGGGCGCGCAACACCGCGAAGTAGTTTTCCGCGCTTTGCAGGATCAGGTTCTGTTCGGTGGCCGAGAGCTGCAGCGAGGCCTGCTCGTTGATGTCCTTGGCGGCCTGCAACTGGAACCAGCGGTCGGCGCGGAACAGCGGCTGGGCCAGGGTCGCCTGGTAGACGTTGCCGCTGCGGGTCGAGGCCATGGAGGGCTCATCGAACTTGGTGCGGGTATTATTGATGTCCGCCCCCGCCGAGAGGTTGGGCAGCAGGCCGGCGCGGGCCTGGGGCACCACTTCTTTCTGGGCGCCATACTGGGCGCGGGCAGCCGCCAGATCGGCGTTGTTTTCCACCGCTTCCTGGTAGACGCTGACCAAGTCGGTCTTGGTGGTCAGAGGCGCTTCTGCTGCCCAGGCCATTCCATTGGACGCACAAGACACGGCAACAGCCAGTGAGAGTTTGCGCAGCATTCGGCGATCCCTAGAGTTGATATTACGGAGATAATCCAGGCGCCAAGGCTAAGGCGCGGTCCATGGAGCGTCAAGGTTCGACATAGAGCAGGGAGTGTAGAGCTGCTGACCTACCGCAACAATCCTGCAATTACGCCATTCATCCTGCTTATTGCACCGGTGTTGGCGTTCTGTCCCGGCTTTGTCTAGACTGGCGCGGTTCTTGTCGGGGTGCCTTGCTATGAGGCTGAGATCGGATAATCCGGATCCCGTTGAACCTGATCAGGTTAGCGCCTGCGTAGGGAACAAGATTTCTCGTCACCCGGCGAGTCCTCTTGTGCTTCGTCCGGGATGTTGTTCGACAATCGAACACCCCCTCGAGTACCAAGCACTGCACTCACTAGTTGCCTAGACAGGGTGCGTCCGTCCGTTACAGGTTCGCTCCGACAACAATCCACTGCCTGGATGCTGTCTGGAGAGCCCGTGATGACTACAACATTAAAAAACGCTAGCAACCTCAGTGAGTCGGCCCAAGTCGACCAACAGTCGGTTCAGCCCTTTACCCGCTCGCAAAAAATCTATGTCCAGGGTTCGCGCCCGGACATCCGCGTGCCCATGCGTGAAATCACCCTGGACGTGACCCCCACCGATTTCGGTGGCGAGATCAACGCCCCGGTGACCGTGTATGACACCTCCGGCCCCTACACCGACCCGAACGTGGTGATCGATGTGCGCAAGGGCCTGGGCGATGTGCGTTCGGCGTGGATCGAAGACCGTGGCGACACCGAGCGCCTGCCCGGCCTGAGTTCCAATTTCGGCCAGCAGCGCCTGGCGGACCCGGAACTGACCAAGCTGCGTTTTGCCCACGTCAACAACCCGCGCCGGGCCAAGGCCGGGGCCAACGTCAGCCAGATGCACTACGCCCGTAAAGGCATCATCACCGCCGAGATGGAATACGTCGCCATCCGCGAAAACATGAAGCTGCAGGAAGCCCGCGCCGCCGGCCTGCTGCAGCAGCAACACACTGGCCACAGCTTCGGCGCCAGCATCCCCAAGGAAATCACCCCCGAGTTCGTCCGCGAGGAAATCGCCCGCGGTCGGGCGATCATTCCGGCCAACATCAACCACGTCGAACTGGAGCCGATGATCATCGGCCGCAACTTCCTGGTGAAGATCAACGGCAACATCGGCAACAGCGCCCTGGGTTCCTCCATCGAAGAAGAAGTGGCGAAACTGACCTGGGGCATCCGCTGGGGCTCGGACACGGTGATGGACCTGTCCACCGGCAAGCACATCCATGAAACCCGCGAGTGGATCATCCGCAACTCGCCGGTGCCGATTGGCACCGTACCGATCTACCAGGCCCTGGAAAAGGTCAACGGCGTGGCCGAGGACCTGACCTGGGAGCTGTTCCGCGACACCCTGATCGAGCAGGCCGAGCAGGGCGTGGACTACTTCACCATCCACGCCGGGGTGCTGCTGCGCTATGTGCCGCTGACCGCCAAGCGGGTGACCGGCATCGTGTCACGGGGCGGTTCGATCATGGCCAAGTGGTGCCTGGCGCACCACAAGGAGAACTTCCTCTACACCCACTTCGACGAAATCTGCGAAATCATGAAGGCCTACGACGTCAGCTTCTCCCTGGGAGATGGCCTGCGTCCGGGGTCGATTGCCGACGCCAACGACGAAGCCCAGTTCGGTGAACTGGAAACTCTTGGCGAGCTGACCAAGATTGCCTGGAAGCACGACGTGCAGTGCATGATCGAAGGCCCGGGCCACGTGCCGATGCAGTTGATCAAGGAGAACATGGACAAGCAGCTGGAGTGCTGCAACGAGGCGCCGTTCTACACCCTGGGCCCGCTGACCACCGACATCGCTCCCGGCTACGACCACATCACCAGCGGCATCGGCGCGGCGATGATCGGCTGGTTCGGTTGCGCCATGCTCTGCTACGTCACGCCCAAGGAGCACCTGGGCCTGCCGAACAAGGATGATGTGAAGACCGGGATCATCACCTACAAGATCGCCGCTCACGCCGCCGACCTGGCCAAAGGTCACCCCGGCGCGCAGATCCGCGACAACGCCCTGTCCAAGGCGCGTTTCGAGTTCCGCTGGGAAGACCAGTTCAACCTCGGCCTGGACCCGGACACCGCCCGTTCGTACCACGATGAAACCCTGCCCAAGGACTCGGCCAAGGTGGCGCATTTCTGCTCCATGTGCGGGCCGAAATTCTGCTCGATGAAAATCACCCAGGAAGTTCGCGAGTACGCGGCCAACCAGCGCATCGACGCGGTGGACGTGGACGTCGCCAAGGGCCTGGCGGAGCAGGCCGAGCGCTTCAAGCAGGAAGGCAGCCAGTTGTACAAGAAGGTCTAAGCCATGAGCTGCAAGCTGCAAGCTGCAAGCGGAAAGCAAAGGCCGAAGTGCTTTTTCTTGACGCTTGAGGCTTGCAGCTTGCTCCTGTTCTTATTGAGATATGTCCCTTGAGCAGTCCAAGTACCTATTCCCCCAATCTGGCGGTCCCCGCCGACCGGCGTGTGTTTGGCGCCCGGGACCTGTTTTCCCTGTGGTTCTCCCTTGGCATCGGTTTGATGGTGCTGCAGACCGGTGCGCTGTTGGCGCCGGGCCTGGGGCTGGCTCATGCGTTGCTGGCGATCTTTCTTGGCACCGCGGTGGGCGTTCTGTTGCTGGCGGCGGTGGGGGTGATCGGCAGCGACACCGGCCTGTCTTCGATGGCTGCGCTCAAGCTCAGCCTGGGCCACCGTGGCGCCAGCCTGCCGGCGTTGCTCAACCTGCTGCAGTTGGTGGGCTGGGGCTCGTTCGAGATCATCGTCATGCGCGATGCCGCCAGCCTCCTGGGCACCCGGGCCTTCAGTGGAGGCAGCCTGCTGGCCAACCCGTTGCTCTGGACCCTGTTTTTCGGTGCCCTGGCGACCTTGCTGGCGGTCAGCGGCCCCTTGACCTTTGTCCGCCGGATCCTGCGCAAGTGGGGCATCTGGCTGTTGCTTGCGGCGTGCCTGTGGCTGACCTGGAACCTGTTTGCCCGGGCCGACCTGGCGGCGCTCCGGGCTCAGGCCGGGGATGGTTCGATGCCGTTTGCCGCAGGCTTCGACATCGCCATTGCCATGCCCCTGTCCTGGCTGCCACTGATTGCCGACTACTCGCGTTTCGGCAAGCGCGCCAAGAGCGTGTTCGGCGGCACGGCACTGGGCTTTTTCATTGGCAATTTCTGGCTGATGAGCCTGGGCGTCGCCTACACCCTGGCGTTCGCTCCCAGTGGTGAAGTCAATGCCTTGCTGCTGGCGCTGGCCGGGGCCGGGCTGGGGATTCCGCTGCTGCTGATCCTGCTGGACGAGTCGGAGAACGCCTTTGCCGACATTCATTCGGCGGCGGTTTCCAGTGGCATTCTGCTGCGCCTCAAGGTCGAGCACCTGGCCCTGGCCATCGGCGCGCTCTGCACCCTGATCGCCTGTCTGGCGCCGCTGGCCCAGTACCAGAACTTTCTGTTGCTGATCGGCTCGGTGTTCGCGCCCCTGTTTGGCGTGGTGCTGGTGGATCACTTCATCCTGCGTCGACGCCGCGGGCATGATTCGCTGCCAGCCTGGCGCTGGACCGCGCTGCTGGCCTGGCTGGGCGGGGTGAGCACCTATCACCTGCTGGCCAACCTGTATCCGGATGTCGGGGCTACCCTGCCGTCGCTGCTGCTGGCAGGGCTGTTGCAGTGGCTACTGGGCCGGGCGTTCAGTGCCCGGGAAACAGCTCGGGCTTGAGCACGCCCTTGAGGCGGTCATAAGGAATCTGCAGCTCGACTTGGCCCAGGGCCGAAGGCGCGATCGTGGTGAGGTTGTACTTGAGCGTCACGGCGTTGCGGGTCAGCGCCACATTCGGGGTTTTCTGGAAGGGCCAGGTTTTCACGAATTCGGCTTCGCGATCCAGGTGGGTGCTGATCAGCCAGTTGTTGTGGGCGACCCGCGCGGCCTTCCAGAACATCTCTTCCTGGCCAGGCAGCAGCATGTCCGCCAGGTTCAGCGCCCGGTGCTGCTGGCGCGAATAGTTGACGAAGCCACGGCCTGCAGTGCCGTTGGCGGCGCCGGTGTCCAGATAGCTGGCCAGCTCGATGATCACCAGGCCGTCATGCTGCTCGCGTACCTTGGATTGCAGGTACATGCCGTGGCGGTCCGGCGCGCTGCGCAGGAACTGCTCGCGGTAGGCTTCCAGGCTGGGCGGCAGTGCTGCGTCGGGGCTGGTGCGGGTCATTTGCAGCAGGCGTTTTTCGACGATGGCATCCAGTTGCGGCTCGGCGGGAAAGTGCACGGTATCGAGGTTGACCAGCGGGCAGTCGGCACCGCTGCAGCCGGGCTTGAGTTGCTCGGACTTCTCGCGCTTGGTTTCCAGCGGGGTGTTGTAGCTTGGCTGAAACAGGCTTTGGCAGGCGCCCAGGGTCAGGGCGATACAGGCCACGGAGGCGATTTTGACAAGCGACATGGGCGTCCTTCATAAACCAGGGGGGAGGCAAAAGTTACCGGCTTCGACTGTCTGCGAGGCAGTCGGTTCGCCACTAAGCTCAATACAGGCAATTAGATTAGGTTTAGCCCCTCGCCGTCTATCCCGCTGAGGCTAAAGGGGCTGCATCGGCAGCGGCGGGCGCGTTAGGATGGCGCGAAGTCGAGGGGGATCCTCGGGACGAACAGGCTGTACACGAGGATTGCTATGACTGACTTTGCCAACTCCACGCCGAGTGCCGTCGAGATCATCCGGCGCGAGAACTGCTTCCAGGGTTTCTACCGGCTCGACCGCCTGCAACTGCGTCATGAGTTGTTCGCCGGTGGCATGGGGCGGGAAATCAATCGTGAGGTTCTGCTGCGTCACGATGCGGTGTGCGTACTGCCGTACGATCCGCAGCGCGATGAGGTGGTGCTGATCGAACAGTTCCGCATCGGCGCCATGGGCAAGGCCGCCACGCCCTGGCTGGTGGAACTGGTGGCCGGGTTGATCGACAAGGACGAACAGCCGGAAGAAGTGGCGCGTCGTGAGGCCCAGGAGGAAGCTGGCCTGGATATCTCGGCGCTGTGGCCGATGATCGAGTATTTTCCATCGCCAGGAGGCAGCACCGAATTCGTTCATCTGTTCCTGGGGCGATGCGACAGCAGTGCCGCCGGCGGCTTGCACGGGCTGGAGGAAGAAGCGGAAGACATCCGGGTTTCGGTGATGGCCTATGAAGATGCACAGCAGGCCATGCGCGATGGGCGCATATGCAATGCCGCCAGCATCATTGCCTTGCAGTGGCTGGCGCTCAATCGCGCTGAAGTGAGGGGGTTATGGTCGTAAACAAGGTACGCGACCGCTATCGGGTGGATCTCGCGGGGCTGCAAGCTTCCTGCGAGGCCAACTACGCCCGACTGATGCGCCTGCTGCCTGACATGCGCAACCAGCCTGTGGCGCGGCGCATCGCCGTGACCCAGGGCGAGCAGATGCTCGGCGTACTGGCCCTGGAAGTGGTGCTGGCCTGCCCTTACACCACCACCTTGCAGGTGCGCCAGGAGCACAGTCTGCCCTGGCTGCCGGTGCCGCAACTGGAGGTGCAGGTGTATCACGACGCGCGCATGGCGGAAGTCATCAGTGCCGAGCATGCCCGGCGCTTTCGCAGCATCTATCCCTATCCGAATGCCTTCATGCACCAGCCGGACGAGAAGGCCCAGTTGAATGTATTTCTGGGTGAGTGGCTGAGCCATTGCCTGGCCTGTGGGCATGAGTTCGAAGCGGTGCGCTAGATGTGAACTGGGTCCGCTTCCCGGGTTTCCTCTTTTTCACTTCCCCCAGCATAATTGCCGTCTTCATCATGCTGTGTGCCCTTGCACCGGGAGAGCGCCGTGCCAAGCGTATCCGCACTGACTGCCGACGACTCGGTGCTGCTGGTGCAACTGTCCGATAGCCATCTGTTTGCCGACACCAACGGTGCGTTGCTGGGCATGAATACCGCCGACAGCCTGCAACGGGTCATCGACCTGGTGCTGGCGCAGCAGCCGCGGATCGACCTGATGCTGGCCACCGGCGATCTGTCCCAGGACGGCACGCTGGAGTCCTACCAGCGCTTTCGTCAGTTGACCCGGCAGATTCCGGCACCAGGCCGCTGGTTGCCCGGTAATCATGACGAGCCGCAGGTCATGCAACTGGCGACGCGGGACAGCGATCTACTGGAGCCGGTCATCGATATCGGCAACTGGCGCATCACCCTGCTGGATTCGTCGGTGCCCGGTTCGGTGCCGGGCTATTTGCAGGGCGACCAGTTGCAATTGCTGGCCCGCGCCCTGGGCGAGGCGCCTGAACGTCATCACCTGATTTGCCTGCACCACCATCCGGTGTCCATCGATTGCGCCTGGATGGAGCCCATCGGCCTGCGCAACGCAGAGGCGCTGTTCGCCGTGCTCGATCGCTTCCCCCAGGTTCGCGCCTTGCTCTGGGGGCATGTGCATCAGGAGATCGACCGCCTGCGTGGCGACGTGCGGCTGTTGGCCTCACCCTCCACCTGCATCCAGTTCGAACCCGGTAGCGACGATTTCAAGGTCGAAGAACAGGTGCCCGGCTATCGCTGGCTGCGCCTGCTGCCCGATGGACGGCTGGAAACCGGTGTACAACGGGTCCACGGCTACGCATTTCGCATCGATTACGGCAGCAACGGCTACTGAAGCGGCTTCGTTAGCTGCCGTCATCCCTGTAAACTGCGGCTTTTGCCCAGGTGCACAGGGAGTTCGCATGTCCGGTTCGATCCTTTATATCCACGGCTTCAACAGTGCTCCCGCGTCGACCAAGGCCTCCCAGTTGCGGCGTGTCATGGAGCAGTTGGGGCTGGGCGATCACTTGCGCGTACCGGCCCTGCATCACCATCCACGCCAGGCCATTGGCCAGCTGGAACAGGCGATTGCCGAACTCGGTCGTCCATTGCTGGTCGGCAGCTCGCTCGGCGGCTACTATGCGACTCACCTTGCCGAGCGCTATGGCCTGAAAGCCCTGCTGATCAACCCTGCTGTCAGCCCGCACCGGATGTTCGACGGTTATCTGGGCACGCAGAAGAACCTATACACCGACGAAACCTGGGAACTGACCCACGACCACGTGGCGGCGCTGGCGGCGCTGGAAGTCGCGCCACCCCAGGACCCGCAGCGTTATCAGGTGTGGTTGCAGACCGGGGACGAGACGCTGGACTATCGCAGCGCCGAGCGTTACTACCGCGCCTGCGCCTTGCGCATCCAGGCCGGTGGCGATCATAGTTTCCAAGGTTTTACCGGACAATTGCCGGCGATATTGAATTTTGCCGGCATCACTGCCGATCAGTACCAGGCGATTGACTTCACCGCACTGTGAAGCCTCGCCCCATATTCATTGAACGACTAACGACGAGAACCCATGGCCACTCCCAGCGCTAGCTCTTATAACGCAGACGCCATCGAAGTCCTCTCGGGACTCGACCCGGTGCGCAAACGCCCGGGCATGTACACCGACACCACGCGGCCCAACCACCTGGCCCAGGAAGTCATCGACAACAGCGTCGACGAAGCCCTGGCCGGCCATGCGAAGTCGATACAGGTCATCCTGCACGCCGATCACTCCCTGGAAGTCTCCGACGACGGCCGCGGCATGCCCGTGGACATTCACCCGGAAGAGGGCGTCTCCGGGATCGAGCTGATCCTCACCAAGCTCCACGCCGGTGGCAAGTTCTCCAACAAGAACTACCAGTTCTCCGGCGGCCTGCACGGTGTGGGTATTTCCGTGGTCAACGCCCTGTCGAACCAGGTGCGGGTGCGGGTCAAGCGCGACGGCAACGAATACCAGATGACCTTCGCCGACGGCTACAAGGCCAGCGAGCTGGAAGTGGTCGGCACCGTCGGCAAGCGCAACACCGGCACCAGCGTGTACTTTGCCCCGGACCCGAAGTACTTCGATTCGCCGAAATTCTCCGTCAGCCGCCTCAAGCACGTGCTCAAGGCCAAGGCCGTGCTGTGCCCGGGGCTGCTGGTGAGCTTCGAGGACAAGTCCAGCGGCGAGAAGGTCGAGTGGCATTACGAAGATGGCCTGCGTTCCTACCTGGTGGACGCGGTCAGTGAATTCGAACGCCTGCCCACCGAGCCGTTCTGCGGCAGCCTGGCAGGCAACAAGGAAGCGGTGGACTGGGCCCTGCTGTGGCTGCCCGAAGGCGGCGACAGCGTTCAGGAAAGCTACGTCAACCTGATCCCCACGGCCCAGGGCGGTACCCACGTCAACGGCCTGCGCCAAGGCCTGCTGGATGCCATGCGCGAGTTCTGCGAATTCCGCAACCTGCTGCCCCGCGGCCTGAAGCTCGCTCCTGAAGACGTCTGGGAACGCATTGCCTTCGTCCTGTCGATGAAGATGCAGGACGCGCAGTTTTCCGGCCAGACCAAGGAGCGGCTGTCGTCCCGCGAGGCGGCGGCATTCGTGTCCGGTGTGGTCAAGGACGCCTTCAGCCTGTGGCTCAACGCCAACCCCGAGCTGGGCATGCAACTGGCGGAACTGGCCATCAGCAACGCTGGCCGCCGTCTGAAGGCCAGCAAGAAGGTCGAGCGCAAGCGCATTACCCAGGGCCCGGCACTGCCCGGCAAGCTGGCTGACTGCGCCGGCCAGGACCCGATGCGTTCCGAACTGTTCCTGGTGGAAGGTGATTCCGCCGGCGGTTCGGCCAAGCAGGCGCGGGACAAGGAATTCCAGGCGATCCTGCCGCTGCGCGGCAAGATCCTCAACACCTGGGAAGTGGACGGCAGCGAAGTGCTGGCCAGCCAGGAAGTGCACAACATCGCCGTGGCCATTGGTGTCGATCCGGGCGCCGAGGACATGAGCCAACTGCGCTACGGCAAGATCTGCATCCTTGCCGATGCCGACTCCGACGGTCTGCACATCGCCACCTTGCTGTGTGCCCTGTTCGTCCAGCATTTCCGCCCGCTGGTGAATGCCGGCCACGTCTATGTGGCCATGCCGCCGCTGTACCGCATCGACCTGGGCAAGGACATCTTCTACGCCCTCGACGATGCCGAGCGCGACGGCATCCTGGATCGCCTGGTGGCCGAGAAGAAGCGTGGCAAGCCTCAGGTCACCCGATTCAAGGGGCTGGGTGAAATGAACCCGCCGCAACTGCGTGAAACCACCATGGACCCGAACACCCGGCGCCTGGTGCAGTTGACCCTGGACGACGTTGAAGCCACCGCAGAAGTCATGGACATGCTGCTGGCGAAGAAACGCGCCGGTGATCGCAAGTCCTGGCTGGAGTCCAAGGGCAACCTGGCCGAGGTGCAGGTCTGATGCACAGAGGCTTTGCCCTGGCCCTAGCGCTATTGGCAACCTCGGTGGCGGCCGCGCCTGCGCCCGAACTGACCTTGCTGTCCGAGCATCCTGTGGAAGGCATGCGCGGTGGCAACCTGTCCGGGCTGGCGCTGTGCGGCCAGGAGTTGTGGACGGTTTCCGACCGCGACGACGATCAGATCTACAAGCTCGATACCCGCGACAGCGTCTGGCAGGCCGAGGCCCTCAAGCTGGAAGTGCCGGCGGTGCCGGACACTGACTTGCCCTGGGGCTTGAAGTCGCGGACCTGGGCCGCGTCTTTCGTGCGGGGCGGCGACCTGGGTTTCGAAGGCATCTCCTGCGACGCCGCGGGCAACAAATATGTGGTCAGCGAAGCCCATGCCACGGTGCTCAAAGTACCGGCGCAGGGTGCTCCGGCCTGGTTGAAAATTTCGCCGATCATGGTCCGGGAAGCTCGGGCCAGCGGCATGCTCCTGCATTTCAACGCCTTGTTCGAAGGCCTGGCGGTGAACCCCGCCGGGGACCGGATCTGGCTGGCGGCAGAGCGTGAGCGGCGCGGGCTGTTGTTGATCAAGCGCGGGCAGACCACCTGGGACTGTGATGGCGGTTGCGTGCTGCTCAGCGAAGCCGGCTCGGAAATGCAGCCACCGCAGGTGCCCAACGCCAAGGCGGTGTCCCGGGACTTTGCCGACCTGTCGCTGTTCGACGGCAAGCTGTTCACGCTGGAGCGCAATGCCTACCAGATCTGCCGTCGGGATGCGCAGAGCGCCAAGGTCGAGCTGTGCTGGTCCTTTGCTGCCGAGGCGCTGCTGGAACACCGGCGTTATCCACAGCCTTACGGTTTGGCGGAGGCTCTGGTGGTGGACGCCAAGGGCGCCTGGATCGGGCTGGACAACAACAACGGCGCTCGCGCCGATGGCGAGTCCCGCCCCATCGTCTGGCGCTTTGCCGCCCCTGAAGGCGGCTGGAGTGCCAAGCCATGAGTCAGCAACCGGGCAAGAGCGCCGGGCGGGTGATGCTGATCATGGCCTGGGCCGCGGCGCTGTTCCTGGCCACGCGGTTCTTCGCCGACTGGGAAGCGCGTCAGGAGAACCCCAACACTGTCGTCAGCTCGCAACAACATGAGGGTTACATCGAAGTGACGCTGGTCGGTAACGGCCAGGGGCATTTCGTCGCCAGCGGCCATATCAATGGGCAGCCGGTGCAATTCATGCTCGATACCGGGGCTACCGAAGTCTCGATTCCTTCCGGGCTGGCCGAGCGCCTGGGCCTGGAACACGGGGTGCCGGTGACCCTGAGTACCGCCAACGGGCGCAGCTCAGGCTATCGGACCCGCATCGAGCGTCTGCAACTGGGGGATATCGTCCTTCAGCACGTCAGGGCCCTGGTGGCCCCGGGGCTCGACGGCGACCAGGTTTTACTGGGCATGAGCGCTTTGAAGAAACTTGAATTTACTCAGCGCGGCGGCACCATGCTGCTGCGCCAGACCACGAACCAATGAGGCCCGCATGAGCGACTCCCTTGATCTCAGCCTGGATGGCGTAGAACGCCGGTCACTGGCTGACTTCACCGAAAGTGCCTACCTCAACTACTCCATGTACGTGATCATGGACCGTGCTCTGCCGCACATCGGCGACGGCCTGAAACCGGTACAGCGGCGTATCGTCTACGCCATGAGTGAGCTGGGGCTGGATGCCGATTCCAAGCACAAGAAATCCGCGCGTACCGTGGGCGACGTGCTCGGCAAGTTCCACCCGCACGGCGACTCCGCCTGCTACGAAGCCATGGTGCTGATGGCCCAGCCGTTCAGCTACCGCTACACGCTGGTGGACGGTCAGGGCAACTGGGGCGCGCCGGACGATCCCAAGTCCTTCGCGGCCATGCGTTACACCGAGGCGCGCCTGTCGCGCTATTCCGAAGTGCTGCTCAGCGAGCTGGGCCAGGGCACTGCGGATTGGGGACCGAACTTCGACGGCACCCTGCAGGAGCCGCTGGTATTGCCGGCGCGTTTGCCGAATATCCTGCTCAACGGCACCACCGGTATCGCCGTGGGCATGGCCACCGATGTGCCGCCGCACAACCTGCGGGAAGTGGCTTCGGCCTGCGTGCGCCTGCTGGATGAGCCCAAAGCCACGGTGGAACAGCTCTGCGAGCATATCCAGGGTCCGGACTACCCCACCGAAGCGGAGATCATCACGCCGCGCGCCGATCTGCTGAAGATCTACGAAAGCGGCCGCGGCTCGGTGCGCATGCGCGCCGTGTATCGGATCGAGGATGGCGACATCATTGTCACCGCGCTGCCGCATCAGGTGTCCGGGGCCAAGGTGCTGGAGCAGATCGCCGCGCAGATGCAGGCCAAGAAACTGCCCATGGTGGCGGACCTGCGAGACGAGTCGGATCATGAGAACCCCTGCCGCATCGTGATCATCCCGCGCTCCAACCGGGTCGATCCCGATGAGCTGATGCAGCACCTGTTCGCCACCACCGAGCTGGAATCGACCTACCGGGTCAACATCAACATCATCGGTCTGGACGGCAAGCCACAGTTGAAGAACCTGCGGGCGCTGCTGGTGGAGTGGCTGGAGTTCCGGGTGGCCACCGTGCGTCGTCGCCTGCAGTTCCGCCTGGACAAGGTCGAGCGTCGCCTGCACCTGTTGGACGGCTTGCTGATCGCCTACCTCAACCTGGATGAAGTGATCCACATCATCCGCACCGAGGAGCATCCGCGGGCCAAGCTTATCGAGCGTTTTGCCCTCAGCGAAATCCAGGCCGACTACATCCTCGACACCCGTCTGCGGCAACTGGCGCGTCTGGAAGAGATGAAGCTGCGGGCCGAGCAGGACGAGTTGCTCAAGGAGCAGGCCAAGCTGCAAGCCCTGCTCAACAGCGAAACCAAGCTGAAGAAGCTGGTGCGCACCGAATTGCTGCAAGACGCGGAAACCTACGGCGACGATCGTCGTTCGCCGATCGTCGCTCGCGCGGAAGCCAAGGCCCTCTCGGAAAACGAGCTGATGCCCACCGAGCCGGTGACCATCGTTCTGTCGGAAAAAGGCTGGGTCCGTTGCGCCAAGGGGCATGATATTGACGCCACGGGTCTGTCCTACAAGGCCGGTGACGGCTACAAGACCGCCGCTGCCGGGCGGTCCAACCAGTTTGCGGTGTTTATCGATTCCACCGGCCGCAGTTACTCGGTGGCGGCCCACACGCTGCCATCGGCCCGTGGCCAGGGCGAGCCGCTGACCGGTCGCCTGACGCCGCCGCCAGGTGCGACCTTCGAATGCGTGCTGCTGCCGGATGACGAGGCTCTGTATGTGATCGCATCCGACGCGGGCTACGGTTTCGTGGTCAAGGGCGAGGATCTGCAGGCCAAGAACAAGGCGGGCAAGGCGCTGCTGAGTCTGCCGAACAACGCCAAGGTTCTGGCGCCGCGGCCAGTGGCCGATCGCGAGCAGAACTGGCTGGCCTCGGTAACCACCGAGGGGCGTCTGCTGGTGTTCAAGATCAGTGACCTGCCGCAGTTGGGCAAAGGCAAGGGTAACAAGATCATCGGTATTCCCGGTGAGCGGGTGGCCAGTCGTGAAGAGTACGTCACCGACATCGCGGTGTTGCCGGATGGCGCGACCCTGGTGTTGCAGGCGGGCAAGCGCACCTTGTCGCTGAAGGCCGACGACCTTGAGCACTACAAGGGCGAGCGCGGGCGCCGGGGCAACAAACTGCCGCGCGGATTCCAGCGGGTCGATGCGTTGTTGGTAGAGCCTCTCAGTTGAGTGCTGGCCAGAGCGTTTGATCCTGGATTTAAGCAGTGGATCGATGCTGGAACACTGGAGTCAAGGCGCATATTCACGGATGATATGCGCTTTCAAACGCCGGCCTTGCCGGCGTTATTCAATTTTTTTGAGTATTTACACTGTGGCCAGCCTCGTGGCAGCCACCTGGATGGGATGATGACTGCTCTGCGCCTTCCTCTTGTTTTTCTGCTCGCGGGCGTTCTTGGCCTGGCGGGTTGCAGCGTGCACCAGCCGGTGTCGCTGTATCAGCTGGACAGCGGAAGTCCAGCCCAGCCGGCCAGTGCCGGCATGTCGGTATTGTTGGGGCCGGTGCTGATCGCCGATTACCTGCAACGCGAAACCCTCCTGCAACGCCAGGACGATGGCAGCCTGCAAGCCTCCACCGATGGTCGTTGGGCGGGCAGCCTGTCTTCGGACATCGACCAGTTGCTGTTGCGCCAGGTGGCCGGTCATCTGGACAGCCAGCGCGTAGTGCTGGCGCCGGCGACCAGCGGCTTCACCCCGGATGTACAGGTTCTGCTGTCGATCACTCGCCTGGATTCGGGCAAGTCGCAGCCGGCGGTGCTGGATGCGCAGTGGCGTCTGATCGATCGGCGCGGTCAGGTGCGGGATAACCGCATCGTGCACTTGCAGGAGCAGCATGCGGGCACCACCGCTTCCCAGGTCCAGGCTCAGGGCGTGTTGTTGCAGCGTCTGGCCGAGCAACTGTCGGTCGCCCTCAAGCCCCTGGCCAACCAGCCGGCCGTGGCGGAAGTGCCGCGCAAGGCGCCGCCGGCACCGGTGGCCAAGCCGGTGGAGCAGGGGAAACAGCCGAAGATTCCGATGGCCACGCCGATCCGCACGGATATGGAAGTGTTCCGGTTCTGACGTAAGTGGCTGCAAGACAAGGCCCGCCCATTGGCGGGCCTTGTCGTTTCTGCAGTGGGGGGCGAGGCCTGGTGGTATTTTTCGCTGGCAAGCCAGCTCCTACCGGGTTTGCGGGGCTTTTGTAGGAGCAGGCTTGCCAGCGAAGGGCTCCACATTGCCCACCCGCCAGACACAAAAAAGCCCGCACTTGGCGGGCTTTTTTGTGCGGGGGCTGCCTTACAGCCTGGCCCGCGTCTCATGCATGCGCGCCAGTTGCCGCTCCAGCATCGAGGGGTAGGGCTCCATCAGGCGTTCAACGCAGCAGGCGCCTTCCGGGCTGGCGATAGGACGGATGCGTGCGCGCTGACGGATCAAGGCGTCGTCATTGACCTGGCGTTCCACCAGCAGCAGGTTGCGGCTGTGCTGGGACAGTGCCAAGGCATCCTGGGCGCTTTCGGTCAGCAGCAGGTCGATCTGGCTCAGGCCAAACAGGTCTTCACCCAGCGTCAGGCCTAGTTGCAATTGCAGGGTGATGCCGCTGTCCGCCACCTCGATCTGCAGGGCATGGCCCAGGGCGCGCAGCAGTTCGCCGCAGCAGATGGCGTTGGTCAGGTAGTCGTCGCCGCTGTCTTCGCTGTGGAACAGCATCAGCGTGCTGCCGTCATTCAGGGTGTGCAGTTCGCTCTGGTAGAGCGAGGCGGCCTGATCCAGGCAGTCACGATAGCGCTCCAGCAATTCCATCAGGCGTGCCCGTGGCAGGCGTCGCAGTTGTTCCTGGGCTCCCAGTTGCACCGCGAGTACCGCGCTGTGCTGAGGCTGGGCGGGCGTTTGTGGTTGCAGCGCCGGTTTGGGCGCGGGTGTCGACGAGTGATCGCGCAGCTCGGCGAACGGATCTTCCTCGTCCAGTTCGTCCTCCTCGGCGCTGACCAAGTGCCGTGGAGCAGGCTTCAGGCCGGCTACGGGCGCGCTTTGATCAAAGCTCGGATCGCGCAGGTTGCGCACTTCGAACCCGGGCTCGGGGGCCTCGTCGGCCTCGTCTTCCAGCTCAGGTTGAGGCTCTGGCTCGGGCTTTTCCGGCACCAGGCGGGCGTGCAGTTGGCGCGCCAGATCGCCGATCTCGTCCTGGCGCTGAGTGGCCGGTGTGTGTTCATCCAAGTCCCGCAGCCAGACACGCAGTTGCAGCAACGGGGTGGAGATATGGCGACCCAGGCGCAGGCTCAGGGCCAGCGCCAGGGCCAGCAGGATGGCGCTAAGGATGCCCATGCTCTGCAGGCTGATGGTCATTGGCTGCTGGAACTGCGCCATGTCCAGGCTGATCCGCAGGTTGCCGGCGGTCACGTCCTGAAAGGTGATCTTGGTCTGGTACACGCCCTCGGTTTCGCCCAGCAGGCTGCTCTTGGGGCGCTGTCCGGCCTCGGCGAGGATGCGGTTGTCGACGCTGTAGATCGCCGCGTGGGCCACCAGCGGGTTCTTGGTCAGGTTGTTGAGCAGGACGTTGAGGCTGAGGATGTCGTTGGACACCAGCAGCTCGGTGGCCGAGGTGGCGGTCTGGGTGGTCAGGCTCTGACCCAGGGCATCGGCCTGTTCGTGCATGGCTTGCTTGAACTGCAGGCCCATCACGCCGGCATAGATCACCAGGGCCAGGGCGACCAGGATCACGTTATGGCTGGCGATGCGCAATGCAATCGGCACGCGACGATGGCGCAGTGCACGGAAGATCAGCAGGAAGAAGTTGTCGGTTTTGACTGGCGTGGGCCGGTTCACTGAGCTCGGCTCTTTTGTCCGTGAATTTGACGCGCAGTATAGCGACAGGCCCTAGACCGGCAAAGCGCTGGCTGTGCCCGATGGTCACCGAAAGTGGGTAGAATGCGCTTTTTTTCCACCTCGGGGGTGCGCCTTGCGCGAAATTGTCCTGATCAACATCACCGGCGAAGATCGTCCCGGTCTGACTGCGGCCATTACCGGCGTTCTGGCCCAGGGCGGTGTGAACATTCTCGACATCGGTCAGGCGGTGATCCACGACACCTTGTCGTTCGGCATCCTGGTTGAAATTCCGAGCAACGAACAGAGTTCGTCGGTGCTCAAGGACATTCTGTTCACCGCCTACAAGCTCGACCAGCAGGTGCGTTTCACGCCGGTGTCCGAAGACGATTACCAGCAGTGGGTCGACGGCCAGGGCAAGCAACGCCATATCGTCACCCTGCTGACCCGCAAGGTCACCGCCGAGCAGTTGCAGCGGGTGAGTTCGATCACTGCCAAGTACGGCCTGAACATCGACCACATCGATCGCCTGTCCGGGCGCATGCCCCTGGATATGCCGGCCGATCAGGGCAAGGGCTGCATCGAGTTCTCGGTGCGTGGCGAAGCCGCCGACCCGCAAGCGCTGCGGGCCGAGTTCCTCAGCGTGGCTCAGGAGCTGAACGTCGACATCGCCTTCCAGGAAGACTCGCTGTTTCGCCGCAACCGCCGTTTGGCGGTGTTCGACATGGACTCGACGTTGATCGAGGCCGAGGTGATCGACGAGTTGGCCAAGGCGGCAGGCGTAGGTGATCGGGTGGCGGAAATCACTGAGCGGGCCATGGCCGGCGAGCTGGATTTTCGTGCCAGCTTCAAGGAACGCCTGGCCTTGCTCAAGGGGCTGGATGTCAGCGTGCTGGATTCCATCGGTGCCTCATTGCGCCTGACCGAAGGCGCCGAAACCCTGTTTGCCGAACTCAAGCGTCTGGGCTACAAGACCGCCATTCTTTCCGGCGGCTTCACCTACTTCGCCAAGCAGTTGCAGGCCAAGCTGGGCATCGACTACGTGTTCGCCAACGAGCTGGAAGTGGTGGACGGCAAGGTGACCGGCGTGGCGGTGGAGCCGATTGTCGACGCTCAGCGCAAGGCTGATCTGCTGCGCGAGCTGGCGCACAAGGAAGGCCTGCGCCTGGAGCAGACCATCGCTGTCGGTGATGGCGCCAACGACCTGCCGATGCTGGGCATTGCCGGCCTTGGCGTGGCATTCCGTGCCAAGCCGCTGGTCAAGCAGTCGGCCAAGCAGGCGATCTCCACCTTGGGCCTGGATGGGGTGCTGTATCTGCTGGGCTTCCGCGATCGCGACGGTCAGCTCTGAGCGGTGTGGAAAAGCCCCGTGCATAAAAAACGCCGCTGATCAGCGGCGTTTTTCTTTCCGGTATCTTCGCCTCAGGCCTTGGGCAGGCCCAGGCCCTGGCCCATCCGCACTGGCGAACCGGCGGCCAGTTCTTCTGCCCACTGCACCTGGTCCGGGCCAAACAGCACGATGGCCGTGGAGCCCAGCTTGAAGCGCCCCATTTCGGCGCCTTTTTCCAGGTGGATCGGCGCCCGGGCAGCTTCGTCATAGCGCACGGTCTTGAGTTCGCGCTTGGGTGGCGTTACCAGGCCGGCCCAGACGGTTTCGATCGAAGCCACGATCATGGCACCCACCAGTACCAGCGCCATCGGCCCGCGTTCGGTGTCGAAAATGCACACTACGCGCTCGTTGCGGGCGAACAGTTCAGGCACGTTCTCGGCAGTGGTCTGGTTCACCGAGAAGATCCGGCCCGGAACATAGACCATTTCTCGCAGGGTGCCGGCCAGCGGCATGTGCACCCGGTGATAGTCCTTGGGCGACAGGTAGATAGTGGCAAAGTCGCCGCCCATGAACGGCTGGGCCAGGGCCGGATCGCCCCCCAGCAGTTCCAGCACGCTGTAGCTGTGGCCCTTGGCCTGGAATACCCGGCCATGTTCGATCGGGCCCAATTGGCTGACAGCGCCGTCGGCAGGGCTGAGCACTGCGCCCGGCGTCGGGTCCAGCGGTCGTGCGCCGTCTTTCAGGGCGCGGGTGAAGAAGGCGTTGAAGTGTTCGTAGGCGGTCACGTCCTCGACCTGGGCCTCGGACATGTTCACTTGATACTGCTTGGCGAACCAGCGGGTGAAGGCATTCTTGAACCAGCGCACGCGGCACTCGGCAATGCAGCCGGCCAGGCGCGACAGCAGGTGGTGAGGCAGCAGGTACTGGCTGAGGATGAACAAGCGCTTTTTCATTGGGTGTCCTTAAAAACCTTAAATCTCTACGGGCGTATCGGGATGATTGCCCCATTCGCCCCAGGAGCCGGCGTAGCCCTTGACCCGTGGGTAGCCCAGCGCCTTGGCCACCAGGTAGGTGAAGCCGGAGCGGTGGTGGGTCTGGCAGTGGGTGATGATTTCTTTGTCTTTGCTGATGCCCAGGTCCATGAGGATCTGCGGCATGTCGCGGCGGATGCGCAGGTGGCGTGCCTGATCCATGCCGGCGGTCCACTCGAAGTTCACCGCGCCGGGGATGTGTCCGCCCTTGGCAGCCAGGACCTTCTCGCCGGAGTACTCCAGCGGGCCACGAGCGTCCCAGATTGCCAGGTCGGCGGCGCCAAGGCGGCTTTGCAGGTATTCGCGGGTGGCGGTGGGTTCGTCATGCAGGGTCAGCGGCACCAGAGCGCCTGCCGCAGGTGGCACTTCGGTGCTCACGGGCAGGCTTTCCGCCAGCCAGGCCGGCAGGCCGCCATCCAGGTAGTGGTAGCGGCCGTGGCCGATCACGTCCAGAAGCCAGATGAAGCGCCCGGCCCAGCCGCCGCCTTCGTCGTCATAGACCACGTAGACCGCGTCCGGGTTGTGCCCGAGCTCGCCGAACAGCGCTTCAAGGGCGTGCTGCGGCGGTAGCAGTCCGGGGGCGGGGGGCTGGCCGAGCTGAGTGCGCTTGGGGTCGACGAAGCGCGCCCCGGGGATATGCCCGGTGGCATAGCGGGCGGCGCTGGTCAGGTCGACCAGGATCAGTTGGCGGGCGTCGAGGCGGGCGAGCAAGTCGCTCGGCTCGATGACCAGCGGCAAGCCAGAGAAGTCAGACATTTGAGGTCCCCAGGGCACAAAGGATGGGATTGTAGCGCAAGCGTCATTGGCTGCGGTTGGTAAAGCTGTGCAAGGCTTTTTCGATGCACTGCGCGGTCTTGCCGAATGCCTGGACACTGATTTCCGAGAACGGCACGCCACCCTGGTCGGCGATCACCAACATCAGTACCCGACCATTGCAGGACAGCGAACGCAGCAGCAGGTGGTCGCCACGGAACAGCTGGCGCAATTGTCCCGGCAGGTGGGAGGAGTACTGTGCATTGTTGGCCGGTGTCAGGCGCACCTGGGCGGATTTTTCCAGCAAGCGCTGCAGCAGCGAACTCTGTTTGGTTTGCAGAGTCAGCCCCACAGCCTCCTTGGGCAGGCCGTATAACTGTTGTACTCGCAGATGACTCAGGCTGCGGTCGACCATCAGCAGCAGTACCCGACGCATGCCGCATGCCACCAGCGCGTCTCTGGCAAAGCTGGTGAGATGCACGGCATTGGTAAAGGGACTTTGTTCGAGCAGCAGTTCGCTGCAGGCCTTGCGCCACTTGGCCAGTTCTTCGGCGGTGGGTGCCGGCGCCGGCTGTTCACCGCTATGCAGGCGGCGCGCGTCCCATGGCCAGAGCAGTGCCTGGGCTGGATGCCAAAGGTCGGGCTGGCTGTCATGGCGGGCGCTGGTCGCGGCCTGCTGGTGCAGCTGTTGCTGGACCTGGGCGATCGGCATCTGCAGGTAGAGCCCGGTGAGGTTCTGCCAGCGTCGGCCGTGGGGGTTGTTCCAGGAGTGTTGTGCCGCCAGGGCCAGGCCGTTGGCCAGCAATACGCAGTTGGCCGGCTGGTTCAGCCAGCGCTGCAGGTCCGGATCGGCGTCCAGGCGTTGCTGCTGGCGCAGGGGATGCTCGTTGTCTCGGGCGATCAGCATGGCCTTGGCCAGTTGACGTCGCTCCCGGGTCAGCAGGCGGTAACCCTGCTGCACCCAGATCGGCAAGTGCCAGACCTGCACCAGCGCCTGGCACAGTTCCATCAGGCGCACGCCGAACAGCTGCACTTCCACCTTGCGTGCCGATTCATGCTTATAGATGACCCGCAGCTCCCACTCTTCCATGAGCTTGGGATAGACCAGCGCCATGGCCCACAGCGGCGACAGGAACAGCAGGCTACCCCAGTGAATGTCCTGCCACAGCCGCGCCAGGCGCCCAGCAAAAAAGCCGTTGGCTTGCTGAGTGGCGTGCTGGCTGATCAGTTGCAGTTGCCGCAGCTCCTTGGGGATCTTTTCCTCGGGCAGGGTCGGCAGTTGTTCCAGCAGTTCTTCGGTGCGCTTGAGTCCCAGGCGGTTGACCGCGACCTCCAGGTTTTCCGCCGCTTCGCTCATGCTGCCATGGGAATGCCGGTTGGCTTCGCGGATCACGCTCAAGGCCAGCGCCGGGCTGTTCTGCATCAGGTCGGCGATATCCCGCAGTGAACTGCGGTTGTTGGCGATGGCTTTGCACACGCGATCATGGCTGGCTTGCGGCACCGGCAGGCGCACGCCATTGAGCAGCTTTACCCAGGCGTCGAGAGAGGTGGGCGGGGAATGTGGGACGCTGGTTTCATTAGACATGGTTGGGCGCAATCATCGTCTGCTTTGAACACGCCCAGAGCGGGCCAAACTGGCTTTTCGCCTTAACTGGCTATAGTCTGGCGCAGTTTTGCCGATAAGTAGAAGAAGAGTTTTAAGAACTTCCGAATATGACCTTGAACCCGACTCAATAAGTACTCTCCTACCTATGGCTAAAATTATCGGCATCATCGTCGTATTCGCGAGCGTGCTCGGCGGATACGTGCTCTCTCACGGCAAAATCGCTGCTCTGATCCAGCCCTTCGAGGTCATGATCATCGGTGGCGCCGCCTTCGGTGCATTCCTGCAGGCCAACCCGGGCTACATGACGATGCACGTCGTGAAAAAATCCCTGGGCATGTTCAGCTCGCGTTTTACTCACACTTTCTATCTGGAAGTGCTGGGACTGATCTACGAGATCCTCAACAAGAGTCGTCGCGAAGGCATGATGGCGATCGAGGGTGATATCGAAGATGCCGCGGCCAGTCCGATCTTCGCCAAGTATCCGGCAGTGCTGAAGGATGAACGCATGACGGCGTTCATCTGTGACTACCTGCGTATCATGTCCTCCGGCAACATGGCACCCCACGAGCTTGAAGGCTTGTTCGACATGGAGCTGTTCAGTCTCAAGGAAGACCTCGAGCATCCATCCCACGCGGTGACCGGGATCGCCGATGCCATGCCGGGCTTCGGTATCGTCGCGGCGGTACTGGGTATCGTGGTGACCATGGCGTCCCTGGGCGATGGCGACCAGAAGTCCATCGGCCTGCACGTAGGTGCGGCGCTGGTGGGTACCTTCTTCGGTATTCTGGCGGCCTATGGTTTCTTCGGCCCTCTGGCGACTTCGCTGTCCCACGACGCCAAGGAAGAACTCAATGTCTACGAAGCCATCAAGGCGTCCCTGGTAGCTTCCGCTTCCGGCGTTCCGCCTTCGCTGGCGGTGGAATTCGGGCGCAAGGTCCTGTATCCGGCCCATCGTCCTAGCTTCGCCGAGCTGGAACAAGCGGTTCGCGGTCGCTAAGTCATGGAAAATAATCAGCCGATTATCATCAAGCGCGTCAAGCGCTTTGCTGGCGGGCATCACGGGGGCGCTTGGAAAATCGCCTTCGCCGACTTCGCCACGGCGATGATGGCGTTCTTCCTGGTGTTGTGGCTGCTGTCCACCGCGACCCCGGAACAGAAGATCGCCATCGCCGGTTACTTCAAGGACCCGATCGGCTTCTCGGAAAGCGGCACGCCTTACATCATCGACCTGGGCGGCTCTCCGCAGCTGGCGCCGGAAAACACCCTCAACCCCGAGGTCAAGTCCCAGCCGCAGCCGGACAAGGTCACGGTGGATGCCGAGCAAGTGGAAGGCATGGCCGAGCAGGTGGAGCGCGAGCGTCTCGAACTGTTGCTGCAAGAGCTGCAGAACAAGGTCGAAGAGAATCCCCAGTTGCAGAAGTTCAAGGACCAGATTCTTTTCGAGATCACTCCGGACGGCTTGCGGATCCAGATCATGGACGCCGAGAACCGGCCGATGTTCGACTCCGGCAGCGCGCGCCTGAAGCCGTATTTCGAGGACATCCTGCTGGCCATGGCCGACACCATCAAGGCGGTGCCGAACAAGATCAGCATCAGCGGTCACACCGATGCCACGCCTTATGCCGGCAGTGGCGAGTTCGGCAACTGGGAACTGTCCGCCAACCGTGCCAACGCTGCGCGTCGGGCATTGGTGGCCGGTGGTTATCCTGATCCGCAAGTGGCTCGGGTGGTGGGTTTTGCCTCTTCGGCGCTGTTCGATCGCAAGAACCCGCTCAATCCGGTCAACCGGCGGATCGACATTGTGGTACTGACCAAGAAGGCCCAGCGTGCCATCGAGGGTGAACAGGTCGATCCCCAGGCGCCGGCGCCGACTCAAGGCAGCGGGGCTCCCGGAGAAGTACCGGCCGACCCCCACGCCTTGCCGCCGGGCAGCGAACCGCTGCCGGCTCACGAGGTGCGCCAGCGTCTGAATATCTTTGAGGACGGAGTGCTGAAGATGGATGAGCAGGGGGCTGCGGGTCAGGCCCCCACTGGCAAGCCGGCGGCGCCAGCGCCTCAGCCAGCGGCACCCCCGGCTTCATCGGGAAGCGCCAGGTAAGTAACGAAAAGGCCGCGATCTTCGCGGCCTTTTCGTGTCTGGAGCAGAGGGTTCAGTAGCTGCTGTCGGGCAGGCTGGCGAGAATCGAGCGGTAGCTGTTCATCCGTTGTTGCTGGATGCGCCCGTCTTCCAGGGCTTTGAGCAAGGCGCAGCCCGGTTCGCGATCATGCTTGCAATCGCGGAAGCGGCAGGTGCCCAGCAGGTCATTGAACTCGATGAAGCCGGCCTCGACGTCGGCGCGGCTGACATGCCCCAGGCCAAATTCGCGGATACCGGGGGAGTCGATCAGTTCGCCGCCGCCGGGGAAGTGGAACAGGCGCGCGGTGGTGGTGGTATGGGTGCCCTGTCCGGAAAACTCCGACAGCGGCCCGACCCGGGTTTCGACTTCCGGCAGCAGGCTGTTGACCAGGGAGGACTTGCCCACCCCCGACTGGCCCACGAACACACTGATGCGGCCGTCCAGCAAGGCCTGCAGTTGCTCCATGCCGTCGCCGTGGTGCGCCGAAACTTCCAGCAGCGGGTAGCCCAACTGGCGATAGACCGCCAGCAAGGCATTGAGTGCCGGGGCGTTCTGCTCGTCGATCAGGTCGGCCTTGTTCAGGAGCAGCAACGGGCGGATGCCGGCGTGCTCGGCGGCCACCAGGTAGCGATCGATGAGGTTGGCGTGGGGTTCGGGCATGGGCGCGAACACGATCACGATCATGTCGACGTTGGCGGCTACCGGTTTGAGCTGGCCGCGGCTGTCCGGGCGGCACAGCTCGGTGCTGCGCGGCAGTTGCGCGACGATCACGCCGATCCCTTGATTGCCGGCGCGCCAGACCACCTGGTCACCGGTTACCAGTGCCGGCAGGTTGGCCCGCAGATAGCAGCGGAACACCTGGCCGGCCAGCTCGCCTTCGCGCGCCTCGACCTCGACCTGCACGCCGAAGTGGGCGATGACCAGGCCGGTCTGTTCCGGGCCCAGGTCGCCACCTTCGAGCGCCTCAACGGCAGAGGACTCGCGTTTGGCGGCGCGGGCAGCGCGCTCACCCTGAATCTTTTCGATGCGCCAGTTTTGGCGACGATTGAGCTGGCGTTTGGCCATTGGTGTTCCGTGTCGATAATTACGGCGGTTGGGTAAAGCGGCGGCGAGTTTAGCACGCCGGGCGGGTCCTCTAGGCTAAACTGCGCAACTACGCCGAGGAGCCCTCCCATGCAAAACCCGCAGAACCTGATTTGGATCGATCTGGAAATGACCGGTCTGAACCCCGACACCGACGTCATCATCGAAATGGCGACCATTGTCACCGACAGCAACCTCAACACCTTGGCTGAAGGGCCAGTCATTGCCATTCACCAGAGCGACGAGATTCTCGCCGGCATGGATGAATGGAACACTCGCCAGCACGGTGGTTCCGGCCTGACCCAACGCGTGCGCGAAAGCCGCATCAGCATGGCCGAAGCCGAGGCCCAGACCATCGCCTTTCTCGAACAGTGGGTGCCCAAGGGCAAGTCGCCGATCTGTGGCAACAGCATCTGCCAGGATCGACGCTTTCTGTATCGCCACATGAAAACCCTGGAAAGCTATTTCCACTACCGCAACCTGGATGTCTCGACCCTGAAAGAGCTGGCCGCGCGCTGGGCTCCGGACGTGCGCGACAGCTTCAAGAAAGGCAGCACCCACCTGGCCCTGGACGACATCCGCGAGTCCATCGCCGAGCTTCAGCACTACCGCAAGCACTTCATCAAGTTCTGAGCGGCAGGAGTCGGCTTGCCGGCAAACGGGCGCGCGATGCCATGCGACGCCCGCCCACGCCCTCTTTTGGTGCTCGCTTCAACTGAGTAGACTGCGCGCCTTCTTGTAAGGACCGCCATCATGCTGTTGATGCTTTATCTGATCGCCATTACCGCCGAAGCCATGACCGGTGCCCTGTCTGCCGGCCGCCGTGGCATGGACTGGTTCGGCGTAGTGCTGATCGCTTGTGTCACCGCGCTGGGTGGTGGTTCGGTGCGCGACGTCTTGCTCGGCCATTACCCGCTGACCTGGGTCAAGCACCCGGAGTACCTGGTGCTGACCTCGGTGGCGGCCTTGGTGACGATCTTTATCGCGCCCTTGATGCGTCACCTGCGTTCGCTGTTCCTGGTGCTCGACGCCGTGGGCCTGGTGGCCTTTACCCTGATCGGCTGCATGACCGCCCTGGAAATGGGCCACGGCATGCTGGTAGCCGCGGTCAGTGGGGTGATCACCGGGGTCTTTGGCGGCATCCTCCGGGATATCTTCTGCAATGACATTCCGCTGATTTTCCGCCGTGAGTTGTATGCCAGCGTGTCTTTCGCCGCGGCCTGGTGCTACATGCTGTGCATCTATCTGCAGTTGCCCAGCGAGCAGTCGATCCTGATCACCCTGTTCGGCGGCTTTCTATTGCGTCTGCTGGCGATCCGCTTTCACTGGGAGATGCCCAAGTTCGTCTACAACGACGAACACTGACGGTTGGCGTGCTGCGCCAGGGCCCATTGCACGTGTTCACGCACCAGCTCCGAGGGGTAGTCCTGGCGGGCCTTGAGGGCTTCCAGCACGGGAATGCTCGACGGCGCGTTGCCCAGGCCCACGGCCAGGTTGCGTAGCCAGCGCTCGTAACCGGCGCGGCGCAGGGGCGAGCCCTCGGTGCTGCTGAGGAACTTGTCCTCGTCCCACATGAACAGCTCCGCCAGTTCGGCGTTGTCCAGGTTATGCCGGGGCTTGAAGTCGCCCTCTGCCGAGGTCCGGGCGAAGCGGTTCCAGGGACAGACGATCTGGCAATCGTCACAGCCGAAGACCCGGTTGCCGATCAGTGGGCGCAGCTCTTCGGGAATGGCGTTTTTCAGTTCGATGGTCAGGTAGGAAATGCAGCGGCGCGCGTCCAGCACGTAGGGGCCGACGAAGGCGTTGGTCGGGCAGATGTCCAGGCAGGCGGTGCAACGCCCGCAGTGTTCGCTGGCGTGGGGCTCGTCCACCGGTAGCGGCAGGTCGACGAACAGTTCGCTGAGGAAGAAGTAGCTGCCGGCCTTGCGATTGAGCACCAGGGTGTTCTTGCCGATCCAGCCGAGCCCGGCCTGTTCGGCGATGGCTTTTTCCAGGACCGGCGCGCTGTCGACGAAGGCGCGATAGCCGAATGGACCTATGGCTTGCTGGATGCGCTCGGCCAACTGCTGCACGCGCTTGCGAATCAGCTTGTGGTAGTCGCGGCCCAGGGCGTAGCGCGAGACGTAGGCCTTGGAAGGCTGGGCCAGGCGCTGGGCCATCTGGGTGTCGCCGGGCAGGTAGTCCATGCGCAGCGAAACCACGCGCAGGGTGCCGGGCACCAGTTGTTCGGGGTGGGAGCGCTTGCTGCCATGGGCGCCCATGTAGTCCATCTCGCCGTGGTAGCCGGCGGCGAGCCAGCGCTCCAGGTGCTGCTCATGCTCAGCCAGGTCCAGGCCGCTGATGCCGACTTGCTGAAAGCCCAGTTCGCGGCCCCAGTCCTTGATCGATTGGGCGAGAGCGGGAAGATCCTGGGTAATAGCGGGCATGAGGCGAGAGAAACCGGGGCTGAGGTGCGTATAATTCTGCCAGACATCGGAGCCCTGAGACGCATGCCGCAGACAAAACACCCATTTCCTGAGGTTCAGTTGCTGACTGGCGGTCATTTGCCGTGCTTGAAGGGCCGGCCTGTGGATGCCCATAAGGGGCAGTTCGGTCATCTGTTGCTGATCGGCGGTGATCGCGGCTTGGCCGGCGCCGCGTTGTTGAGCGCGGAAAGTGCTTTGCGCAGTGGCGCGGGAATGGTTTCCCTGGCGACTCGCAGCGAACACGTGGCGGCTGCACTGGCGCGGCTGCCGGAAGTCATGACCCAAGGCACTGACTCGGCCAACCAACTGATGGGGCTGCTGGCCAAGGCGTCGGTGTTGGTGATTGGCCCGGGCTTGGGGCAGGGGGCGTGGGGACGCAGTCTGTTATCCGCAGCGGCCAATGCACCCTTGCCGCAAGTCTGGGATGCCGATGCGCTGAACCTGTTGGCGCAGGGCAAGCTGCACCTGCCCACTGGCAGTGTGATCACGCCCCATCCTGGGGAGGCGGCCCGTCTGCTGGGCCTGACCTGCGCGGCGGTTCAGGCCGATCGGCCGGCGGCGGCCCGGGCCTTGAGTGCAAAATATGCGGCGGTTGCGGTGCTCAAGGGCGCCGGCAGCCTGATCGCCAGTCCCGATGGGCAACTGGCGCGCTGTGATGCCGGGCACCCGGCAATGGCGACTGCGGGGCTGGGGGATGTGCTCGCGGGGCTGATTGGTGCGTTGCTGGCGCAGGGGTTGCCGGCGTTCGATGCGGCTTGCCTGGGTGTCTGGCTGCATGCCTGCGCCGGTGAGCGACAAGGCAAATTGGGCCGCGGGCTGGCGGCCAGTGATCTTATTCCAGCCATTCGTCAGTTGTTGGAGGAGCAATCACCGTGTCTGAGTTAACCCTTTATCTGGCCGACGAGCAGGCCATGGTGGAATTTGGTGCACGCATTGCTCACGTCACCCAGGGAGTGGGGGTGATTTTTCTCGAGGGCGACCTGGGGGCGGGTAAAACCACCTTGTCCCGAGGGATCATCCGCGGGCTGGGGCATGCAGGGGCGGTGAAGAGCCCGACCTTCACCCTGGTGGAGCCCTACGAGATAGGCGCGGTGAGGGCCTTTCACTTCGATCTGTATCGTTTGGTGGACCCGGAGGAGCTGGAGTTTCTGGGTATCCGCGACTACTTCGAAGGCGATGCGCTGTGCCTCTTGGAGTGGCCCCAGAAGGGTGCAGGCTTTTTGCCAAAGCCTGACCTGACCATTACCATTACCCCGCATAACAATGGGCGTTCTGTGCATCTGTTGTCTCAAGGCTCGCGAGGCGAGTCCTGGTGTGCCGCTTTGGCGTTGGAATTCAAATAATTGATGGGGTTAGGTATGCGCATTCGCGCGTTGGTTGCTGTCGTAGGACTGTTGCTTACGGCATTGGCCGTCGATGCTGTGGCCGCTACACAGGTTCGCAGCGTCCGCTTGTGGCGGGCCCCGGACAACACGCGACTGGTCTTCGACCTGTCCGGTCCGGTTCAGCACAGCGTCTTTACCCTGACGGCCCCGGATCGTCTGGTAATTGATATCAATGGTGCGACCCTCGGCGGCCCGCTGAACGTCGCCACGGCCAACACTCCTATTACTGCCATGCGTTCGGCGCAGCGCACCCCCAGCGATTTGCGGGTGGTCATCGACCTGAAAAAGGCCGTCACGCCGAAAAGCTTCACCCTGGCGCCCAACGCGCAGTACGGCAATCGCCTGGTGGTCGACCTGTTCGACAACCCATCCGACGTGGCGGCACCTGCGGCTCCGCCACCGACAGTGACCACTGTGCCCGCCGTGCCTGTCACGCCTGCTGAGCCGGCGATCAAGCTGCCTCCGGCGCCAGCTGGCAAGCGCGACATCATCGTGGTGATCGATGCCGGTCACGGCGGTGAAGACCCGGGTGCGTCCGGCTCTCGTGGCCAGCACGAGAAGGATGTGGTGCTGGCCATCGCCCGCGAGTTGCAGCGTCAGATCAATGGCCTCAAGGGCTTCCGCGCCGAGCTGACCCGGACTGGCGACTATTTCATCCCGTTGCGTGGTCGTACTGAGATCGCGCGGAAGAAGGGCGCTGACCTGTTCGTCTCGATTCATGCTGACGCCGCGCCTTCGGCTGCAGCCTTTGGTGCTTCTGTGTTCGCTTTGTCCGAACGCGGCGCCACTTCGGAAACCGCCCGCTGGCTGGCGGACAGTGAAAACCGTTCCGACCTGATCGGCGGGGCTGGCAACGTCAGCCTCGATGACAAGGACCGCATGCTGGCCGGGGTGCTGCTCGACCTGTCGATGACCGCGTCGCTGACTTCGAGTCTGAATGTCGGGCAGAAAGTCCTGAACAACATTGGCCGGGTTACGCCGTTGCACAAGCAGCGGGTGGAGCAGGCGGGGTTCATGGTGCTCAAGTCACCGGATATTCCATCGATCCTGGTGGAAACCGGCTTTATCTCCAACTCCAACGAAGCTTCGAAGCTGGCCACCGCCAGCCATCAGCAGGCCTTGGCACGCTCCATCAGCAGCGGCGTGCGGCAGTTCTTCCAGCAGAACCCGCCACCGGGCACTTACATTGCCTGGCTGCGGGACTCCGGCAAGATCGCCCAGGGGCCTCGTGATCACCGGGTCAGCCCGGGAGAAACCCTGGCCATGATCGCCGTGCGCTATCAGGTGTCGGCGGCCAGCCTGCGCAGTGCCAACAATCTGAAAAGCGATGAGTTGAAAGTGGGGCAGGTCTTGACCATCCCCGGTACAGAATTGGCGGCCAAGGAATGAATGATTCGGTAATCAGCGGCGCGCGAATCGAGCTGCTCAGCCCGCGGCTGGCCAACCAGATTGCTGCAGGCGAGGTTGTCGAGCGTCCTGCCTCGGTGATCAAGGAACTCTTGGAAAACAGTCTGGACTCTGGTGCCAAGCGTATCGATGTGGATGTCGAGCAGGCTGGGGTCAAGCTGTTGCGGGTCCGCGACGACGGTAGCGGCATCTCTTCCGACGATTTGCCGTTGGCTCTGGCGCGGCACGCCACCAGCAAGATCCGCGACCTGGAAGACCTGGAGCGGGTGATGAGCCTGGGGTTCCGGGGTGAGGCCCTGGCCTCCATCAGTTCCGTGGCGCGCCTGACCCTGACGTCGCGGACCCGGGACGCCGAGCAGGCGTGGCAAGTGGAAACCGAAGGCCGGGACATGGCGCCGCGAGTTCAGCCGGCGGCCCATCCGGTGGGTACTTCGGTGGAAGTGCGCGACCTGTTCTTCAATACACCGGCCCGGCGCAAGTTCCTCAAGGCTGAAAAAACCGAGTTCGATCACCTGCAGGAAGTGATCAAGCGTCTGGCCCTGGCGCGCTTCGATGTGGCTTTCCACTTGCGCCACAACGGTAAGAGCATCCTCAGCCTGCACGAAGCCAAGGACGACGCGGCTCGCGCCCGGCGTGTGGCGGCGGTTTGCGGTTCGGGCTTCCTGGAGCAGGCGCTGCCCATCGAGGTTGAACGCAATGGCCTGCATCTATGGGGCTGGGTAGGGTTGCCGACGTTCTCCCGCAGTCAGGCGGACTTGCAGTATTTCTACGTCAACGGTCGTGCGGTGCGCGACAAACTGGTGGCCCACGCGGTGCGCCAAGCCTATCGTGATGTGCTGTTCAACGGCCGGCATCCGACGTTTGTGCTGTTTTTCGAGGTCGATCCGTCGGTGGTCGATGTCAACGTGCACCCGACCAAGCACGAAGTGCGCTTTCGTGATGGGCGCATGGTGCATGACTTCCTCTATGGCACTTTGCACCGGGCCCTTGGCGATGTACGCCCTGAAGATCAGTTGGCGGCGCCGGCAGCGGTCGCCGGTATCGTCCGGCCTACAGGCCTTGAGGCTGGTGAGTTCGGGCCTCAGGGCGAAATGCGCCTGGCCGCGAATCTCGCTCTGGAGCCGCAGCAATCCCCGCCCGGCCTCAGCGCGCCGGGCACGGGGGCCGGCAGCGGCTATCAGTATCAGTACACCCCGCGTCCCCAGCCGGTATTACCGGCGGCGGAAGCCCAGGGCGTCTATCGCGAATTTTTTGCCCCGCTGCCCGGTGCGTCGGCCACCACCCTGCCGGAAGGGCAGGAGGACATTCCGCCTCTGGGCTACGCCCTGGCCCAGCTCAAGGGCATCTATATTCTTGCGGAGAATGCACTGGGCCTGGTGTTGGTGGATATGCACGCGGCCCATGAACGGATCATGTACGAGCGCTTGAAGGTGGCCATGGCCAGCGAAGGCCTGAGTGGCCAGCCGCTGTTGGTGCCGGAGTCGATTGCCGTCAGCCAGCGTGAAGCCGATTGCGCGGAAGAACATGCCGCCTGGTTCCAGCGACTGGGCTTCGAGCTGCAGCGTCTGGGGCCTGAGTCCCTGGCCATTCGGCAGATCCCGGCATTGTTGAAACAGGCGGAAGCCAATCGCCTGGTGCACGACGTGCTGGCGGACCTGATGGAATACGGCACCAGCGACCGGATCCAGGCCCATCTCAATGAGCTGCTCGGCACCATGGCCTGCCATGGCGCGATCCGTGCCAATCGGCGTCTGGCCGTGGCGGAGATGAACGGCTTGCTGCGGGATATGGAAAATACCGAGCGCAGTGGTCAGTGCAATCATGGTCGACCGACCTGGACTCAATTGGGTCTGGACGATTTGGACAAACTCTTTCTGCGCGGCCGTTGATGACTCAGCTTCCTCCAGCGATTTTCCTCATGGGCCCGACCGCTGCGGGCAAGACCGACTTGGCCATCGAGCTGAGCAAGGTGCTGCCTTGCGAGTTGATCAGTGTCGACTCGGCGCTGGTCTATCGCGGCATGGACATCGGCACCGCCAAGCCTTCCAGGGAATTGCTGGCGCAATATCCCCATCGTCTGATCGACATTCTCGATCCCGCAGAAAGCTATTCAGCGGCGGACTTTCGTACCGATGCTCTGGCGGCGATGGCCGATATCACCGCGCGGGGCAAGATTCCGCTGCTGGTGGGCGGCACCATGCTGTACTACAAGGCGCTGCTGGAAGGCCTGGCGGACATGCCGCCGGCGGACTTGCAGGTACGTGCCGAGCTTGAAGAAGAGGCTCAGCGCCTGGGGTGGCAGGCACTGCATGATCAGTTGGCTGCGGTGGATCCGGAGTCGGCCGCGAGGATCCATCCAAATGATCCCCAGCGTCTGACTCGGGCACTGGAAGTCTATCGGGTCAGTGGGCTGACGATGACCGCTCATCGTCAGCGTCAATTGGCGCAAAGTACTGAAGCAGGCGCATCGGGAGGCGGTCAATTGCCCTATACTGTCGCCAATCTGGCCATCGCTCCGGCGAATCGTCAGGTACTGCACCAGCGTATTGCACAAAGATTCACACAAATGTTGGAACAGGGATTCATTGATGAGGTCGTAGCTCTGCGCTCCAGAAGTGACCTGCACGCCGGGTTACCGTCTATACGTGCTGTGGGCTACCGCCAAGTCTGGGATTACCTGGATGGCAAACTGACGTCAGCCGAAATGCAGGAGCGGGGCATCATTGCCACGCGCCAATTGGCGAAGCGGCAGTTCACCTGGTTACGCAGTTGGGCTGACCTGCAATGGTTGGACAGCCTGGATTGCGACAATCTGCCACGCGCCTTGAAATACTTAGGGACGATCTCCATATTGAGCTGAGTCCTTGCAATTGCCGTCTATCCTTGGGGGTGTGACGGTTTTAGCTATCTGTTTTCCGATTTTTATTATTGATCCTTAAAGGAGTGCGGCACATGTCAAAAGGGCATTCGCTACAAGACCCTTACTTGAATACATTGCGTAAAGAGAAAGTTGGGGTATCCATCTATCTGGTTAACGGAATCAAACTGCAAGGCACGATCGAGTCCTTTGACCAGTTCGTCATCCTGCTGAAAAACACCGTCAGCCAAATGGTTTACAAGCACGCTATCTCTACAGTGGTTCCGGTTCGCCCAATTCGTCTGCCTAGCGCATCCGAATCCGAACAGGGTGACGCTGAGCCAGGTAACGCCTGATAGGAGTCTCCTTTGTTCTTTGAGCGCCACGGTGGTGGTGAACGGGCCATTCTCGTTCACTTGGATGGTCAGGACCCTGAGGCGCGCGAAGATCCGCAGGAGTTTCAGGAGCTGGCATTATCGGCCGGCGCCGAGACCGTCGCGTTTGTTAGCGTGCCGCGTCATCGGCCAACCGCCAAATACCTGGTTGGCAGCGGCAAGGTCGAGGAATTGCGCGACCTGGTCAAAGCCGAACAGGTAGACCTGGTTATTTTCAATCACATCCTCACGCCCAGTCAGGAACGTAACCTCGAACGTGTATTCGAGTGTCGCGTGATTGACCGCACGGGTCTGATTCTCGATATCTTCGCTCAGCGTGCGCGCACCCATGAAGGCAAGCTTCAGGTTGAACTGGCCCAGCTTGAGCACATGAGCACGCGGCTGGTCCGTGGCTGGACTCACCTTGAACGGCAGAAGGGCGGTATCGGTCTGCGCGGTCCGGGTGAAACCCAGTTGGAAACCGACCGGCGCCTGCTGCGAGTGCGTCTGCGGCAGATCAAGGCACGCCTGGAAAAGGTTCGCAGTCAACGTGAACAGGCCCGCCGTGGCCGCAAGCGTGCCGACATTCCTTCGGTGTCGCTGGTGGGCTATACCAACGCTGGCAAGTCCACGTTGTTCAATGCTGTCACCGCCTCCGATGTGTTCGCCGCCGACCAGCTGTTCGCTACCCTCGATCCGACGTTGCGCCGCCTGGAGCTGGATGATCTGGGGCCGATTGTATTGGCCGATACCGTGGGATTCATTCGTCACCTGCCGCATAAGCTGGTGGAGGCATTTCGAGCTACCCTCGAAGAGTCCAGCAACTCCGACCTGCTGCTGCATGTGATCGATGCGCATGAGCCCGAGCGTACTGCCCAGATCGAGCAGGTGATGGTGGTGCTGGGCGAGATCGGGGCTCAAGACTTGCCGATCCTGGAGGTCTATAACAAACTCGATTTGCTCGAGGGTGTGGAGCCGCAGATCCAGCGCGATCCGGACGGCAAGCCGCAGCGAGTCTGGTTGTCGGCCCGTGACGGCCAGGGGCTGGATCTGCTCAAGCAGGCCATCGCGGAACTGCTGGGTGAAGATTTGTTCGTGGGCACCTTGCGCTTGCCTCAACGTTTTGCTCGACTGCGAGCACAGTTTTTCCAGTTGAACGCTGTGCAGAAAGAAGATCACGACGACGAGGGTGTCAGTTTGCTGGCCGTTCGCCTGCCGCGGGCCGAGTTGAACCGGCTGGTCAGTCGCGAAGGTTTGCAGCCGTCGGAATTCATCGAGCAACACACTTTGCAATAAAAGCCTGGGCAAGCGGTTGTGCCGCTGTAGCAGGCATTCTGTAGCATTGGTCGGCGCGCCGTGGGTGCGTCTTTGCTTTATCAGATGGAGAGCGCTATGGCTTGGAATGAGCCGGGTGGCAACTCGAATAATCAGGACCCTTGGGGTGGTAAGCGCCGCAATAATGGCGATCGCAAGGGGCCACCAGATCTCGACGAGGCCTTCCGTAAGCTGCAGGAAAGCCTGAATGGGTTGTTCGGTGGTGGTAAGAAACGTGGTGATGACGGCGGTAGCTCCGGCAAGGGCGGTGGTTTCGGCTTGCTGGGTATTGGTCTTGTCGTGCTGGCGGCCGTGTGGCTGTACAGCGCGGTTTATGTAGTCGATGAGCAGGAGCAGGCCGTGGTACTGCGCTTCGGCAAATACTACGAAACCGTTGGCCCGGGTCTGAACATCTACTTCCCGCCGATCGATCGCAAGTACATGGAAAACGTCACGCGCGAGCGTGCCTATACCAAGCAAGGGCAGATGCTCACCGAGGACGAGAACATCGTCGAAGTGCCGCTGACCGTGCAGTACAAGATCAGCAATCTGCAGGACTTCGTGCTGAATGTGGATCAGCCGGAAATCAGCCTGCAGCATGCGACCGACAGCGCCCTGCGCCACGTGGTGGGTTCGACCGCCATGGACCAGGTGCTGACGGAAGGCCGTGAATTGATGGCCAGCGAGATCAAGGAGCGTCTGCAACGTTTCCTCGACAACTACCGCACCGGTATCACCGTGACTCAGGTGAACGTACAGAGCGCAGCTGCACCGCGTGAAGTGCAGGAAGCCTTCGACGACGTGATCCGTGCCCGTGAAGATGAACAGCGCTCGCGCAACCAGGCTGAAACCTATGCCAACGGCGTAGTGCCGGAGGCTCGTGGTCAGGCTCAGCGCATCCTCGAGGATGCCAACGGTTATCGCGATGAAGTGGTTTCTCGGGCCAAGGGTGAGGCCGATCGCTTCACCAAGCTGGTTGCCGAGTACCGCAAGGCTCCTGAAGTCACACGTCAGCGCCTGTACCTGGACACCATGCAGGAAGTCTTCAGCAACACCAGCAAGGTGTTGGTGACCGGCAGCAAGGGTGGGCAGAACAACCTGCTCTACCTGCCGCTGGACAAGATGATCGACAGTGGTCGTAGCGGCGCTGCTCCGGTAACGGGCTCGGCTTCCGCGGCCAGCAATGAAGCGAACGCGCGCGCTGCGGCTGATCATATGCAGCAACAGCAGCAGACGCGTTCTAGGGAGAGTCGCTGATGAGCAATAAATCGCTGATCGCCCTGATCGTGGGTGTTGTCGTGGCGGTGGTTGCCTGGAACAGCTTCTACATCGTTGCTCAGACCGAGCGTGCGGTGTTGCTGCAGTTCGGTCGTGTGGTCCAGGCCGATGTCCAGCCTGGCCTGCATGTGAAAGTGCCCTATGTGAACCAGGTGCGTAAGTTCGACGCGCGCCTGATGACCCTGGATGCACCGACGCAGCGCTTCCTGACTCTGGAAAAGAAAGCCGTGATGGTGGATGCCTACGCCAAGTGGCGGGTCAAGGATGCCGAGCGCTTCTACACCGCCACATCCGGCCTCAAGCAGATCGCCGACGAGCGTCTTTCTCGTCGTCTGGAATCGGGCCTGCGTGACCAGTTTGGTAAGCGCACCCTGCATGAAGTGGTTTCCGGCGAGCGTGACGCGCTGATGGCGGATATCACCGCTTCGCTGAACAAGATGGCCGAGAAGGAACTGGGTATCGAGGTAGTCGATGTCCGGGTCAAGGCGATCGATCTGCCGAAGGAAGTGAACCGCAGCGTGTTCGAGCGCATGAGCACCGAGCGTGAGCGTGAGGCTCGCGAGCACCGGGCCAAGGGTAACGAGCTGGCGGAAGGCATTCGTGCCGACGCTGATCGTCAGCGGCGTGTGTTGCTGGCTGAAGCCTATCGCGAGTCTGAAGAGGTGCGCGGTGATGGCGATGCCCAGGCGGCGGCGATCTATGCCAAGGCCTACGGTCAGGATCAGGAGTTCTACGCGTTCTATCGTAGCCTGCGTGCCTACCGCGAAAGCTTCGCGAACAAATCCGACGTCATGGTCCTGGACCCAAGCAGCGACTTTTTCCACTATCTGGAAAAATCCAAGCCTTGATCAGGCCCTGATCCGGGAACACCCCGCCGGGCGGCTAAAATGCCTCGCGGGGTGATCCTTTGGGAAAACGGGTGTATGATGCGGCAGCCGGGAAATTCCCGGCTTTTTTGCGTCTGCATCTTTGATTGGCCGTGGTTCGTTCAAGAGCCCGGTAAGATTTTTCGAGGAAAATGGTCCTTACAGCTGATTTCTGGCTGCCTGTCCGGCTGAGCTCGCGTCGGATGCGACTGTTTTCTGCTTCACTCTAAGGCTGGCCCCAGGCTTGCCGCCCGGACCATAGGGGAATGGCGTAATGGCAACGGTAGACCGCTGGCTGCTGCCAGATGGCATCGAAGAAGTATTGCCGCCGGAAGCGGCGCGCATTGAAGTAGCGCGTCGTCAGGTGTTGGATCTGTTTCAGAGCTGGGGTTACGAGTTCGTCGTTACTCCCCATATCGAATACCTGGAATCCCTGTTGACGGGCGCTGGCCAGGACCTGGATCTGCGTACCTTCAAGGTCATCGACCCGCAATCGGGTCGGCAGATGGGGTTCCGTGCCGACATCACGCCACAGGTGGCGCGTATCGATGCTCACACTCTGCGCCGCGAAGGGCCGAGCCGCCTGTGTTACGCCGGCAGCGTGCTGCATGCGCAGCCCCGAGCCTTGTCGTCCTCGCGCAGCCCGATCCAACTGGGCGCCGAGTTGTACGGCGATGCCAGCCCAAGTAGCGACGTCGAGGTCATCAGCCTGATGCTGGCCATGCTGCAACTGGCCGATGTGCCTGATGTGCACATGGATCTGGGGCATGTGGGTATCTACCGTGGCCTGGCTCAGGCTGCCGGTCTGTCCGGTGCCGTAGAGCAGCAATTGTTCGATGCCCTGCAGCGCAAGGCGATTGATGAAGTCATCAGCCTGACCCAGGGCCTGCCGGCCGATCTGGCCGATATGCTGCGTTCCCTGGTGGACCTGTGCGGCAGTCGCGAAGTGCTGGGTGATGCACGCCGTCGCCTGGCTGGTGCACCGACTTCGGTGCTGTTGGCGCTGGATGAATTGCTGACCATCGCCGAGCGCCTGTCCGTGCGATTCCCGGACTTGCCGCTGTATTTCGACCTGGGCGAGTTGCGCGGCTACCACTACCACACCGGCGTGGTGTTCGCGGTGTTCGTGCCGGGCGTGGGGCAATCCATTGCCCAGGGCGGTCGTTACGATGACATCGGCGCGGACTTCGGACGTGCCCGTCCGGCGACCGGTTTCTCCACCGATTTGAAGACCCTGGTGACCCTGGGGCGTGCTGAAGTCGAGCTACCGTCTGGCGGTATCTGGATGCCTGACAGCACTGACGCGGCACTCTGGCAGACCGTCTGCCAGTTGCGCAGTGAGGGTCAGCGTGTGGTTCAGGCCTTGCCTGGACAACCTTTGGCCGCCGCCCGTGAAGCGGACTGCGACCGGCAATTGATTCAGCAGAATGGGCTTTGGCAAGTATTGCCGCTGGCTTCTTGAGTTTTCCTGCCGGCGGCTGCCGGCACCAAGTTTGCGCGAATGAGGACAAGTGTTATGGGTAAGAATGTCGTAGTCCTGGGCACCCAGTGGGGTGATGAGGGCAAAGGCAAGATCGTTGATCTGCTGACCGAACATGCCGCCGCCGTAGTGCGCTACCAAGGTGGCCACAACGCTGGCCACACCCTGGTGATCGACGGTGAGAAGACCGTGCTGCACCTGATTCCGTCCGGCGTGCTGCGCGAAGGCGTGCAGTGCCTGATCGGCAACGGCGTGGTGGTAGCACCGGACGCCTTGATGCGTGAAATCGTCAAGCTGGAAGAGAAAGGCGTGCCGGTGCGCGAGCGCCTGCGCATCAGTCCTTCCTGCCCGCTGATCCTGTCCTACCACGTGGCCCTGGACCAGGCTCGCGAGAAGGCTCGTGGCGAGCAGAAGATCGGCACCACCGGTCGCGGCATCGGCCCGGCTTACGAAGACAAGGTTGCCCGTCGCGGGCTGCGCATCGGTGATCTGTTCCACCGCGAGCGTTTCGCCGCCAAGCTGGGCGAGTTGCTGGACTATCACAACTTCGTCCTGGTGAATTACTACAAAGAGCCGGCCATCGACTTCCAGAAGACACTGGATGAATGCATGGAGTACGCCGAGCTGCTCAAGCCGATGATGCTCGACGTCACCGCCGAGTTGCACCAGCTGCGCCGCGCTGGCAAGGACATCATGTTCGAAGGTGCCCAGGGCTCGCTGCTGGACATCGACCACGGTACCTACCCGTACGTCACCAGCTCCAACACCACCGCCGGCGGCATCGCCACCGGTTCGGGCGTGGGCCCGATGTACCTGGACTACATCCTGGGCATCACCAAGGCCTACACCACTCGCGTGGGTTCCGGTCCTTTCCCGACTGAACTGTTCGATGACGTTGGCGCTTTCCTGGCCAAGCGTGGTCACGAGTTCGGCGCTACTACCGGTCGTGCTCGTCGTTGCGGCTGGTTCGACGCCGTGATCCTGCGTCGCGCCATCGACGTCAACAGCATCTCGGGCCTGTGCCTGACCAAGCTGGACGTGCTGGACGGCCTGGAAACCATCAACATCTGTGTCGGCTATAAGAACCAGGATGGTGCGGTCATCGACGCGCCGACCGACGCCGACAGCTACATCGGCCTGGAGCCGGTGTACGAGCAGATGCCGGGCTGGAGCGAATCGACCCTGGGTGCCAAGACCCTGGAAGAGCTGCCTGCCGCCGCCCAGGCCTACATCAAGCGCATCGAAGAGTTGGTCGGCGCGCCGATCGACATTATTTCGACAGGTCCGGACCGCAACGAAACCATCGTTCTGCGCCATCCGTTCGCTTGATAAGTCGTTGATGTGAAAACCAAAGGGCCCTTGATTGGGCCCTTTGTCGTTTCTGCACGCCGCGCGGCACGACCCTTGCTGTGAAATCCACTTCTAGAGTGCCATCAGAATAATGGCGTCAAAAGTAGAGGGATTTCCTGTGTCGGCCGTTCTCTCACTGTTACAAAGCCGTTTACTGCGGCCTGTGTTCGTTACTCTCGGTATCGCCCTTTTGGTGCAGGTAGTGCTCGCTGTTGCCCTGACTCGGAGCACGGTGACTGCCCTGGAGGCCGATCTTGCTTCGCGTTTGGGTGTCGATAGCCAGAAGTTGTCTGGTGAGCTCGAGCAGGCAGGCAAGGAAGTCACTTCCAGCCTGGAAAGCCTGTCCAGCAATACCCGTCAGCGTCTGACAGCGGGCCTGTCTTCCCGGCTCAAGGAAGAGCAGGTGCAACTGCGTGCGGCCCTGGAAAAGGACCTGAAGGACTCCGCCAATGACATGGCTCAGTTGCTGGCTTCCGTGGCACCGCGTGCCATGTGGGACAGCGATGTGCCGACTTTGTCCGAGTTCGCACGACGTGCTCAGCGTAATCCCAACGTGTTGTTCGTGGTTTATGACGATGCGGCGGGTGAACACCTGACTCGTTACCTGAATCGCGAGAATCCGATCAACAAGGCCCTGCTGGAGAAGGGCAAGGGTGATCGGGCCTTGGACAAGGTGCTGGACGCGGCCAAGAACGATCCTTCGGTCTACTACCTGGAGGCGTCGATCAACCCCAATGGGGTCGAGATCGGTAAGGTGCTGATGGGGGTGTCCACGGCTTCTGTGGAAGCGGATATTGCCGCCCTGGATCAGCGTTTTGGGGCATTGATTGCCAACAGCGACCAGTTGGTTGGCGACAGTCTCAAAGGCGCCTCTGCCGACAGTTCGGCGGCCATGCGTTCACGCTTGCAGTCGGCCCAGGCCACTGCCGCGCAGATGCAGGCCAATACCGCCAGCACGGTGCAAGAGGCGGCAGCGACGCTGCGCTGGCAGATTGGTGTGGGCCTGGCGCTGGTGGGGCTGGCCCTGCTGCTGTTGCTGGCGGTGGTGCTGGGGCGGCGTGTGGTGAACAAGTTGCATCTGTTGATTTCCGCCCTCGATGACCTGGCAGCAGGTGAGGGGGACCTGACCAAGCGTGTGCCGCTCAACAGCAATGATGAGATCGGCGACATGGCCTCGGCGGTGAATCGCTTTGTGGATAAGTTGCAGCCCATCGTGCGTGAGGCGGGGGATGTGGCGCAGCGTACTGGTGTGGAGATCGGCGCCATGAGCCTGCGCAATGCCGGGGCGGATGCGGCGGCCGAAGCGCAGCGCGACGAGGTGGCGGAAAGCCTGCGGGCGCTGTCGCAGATGGCTGATGAAGCCCAGGCGGAAAGCCAGGCGATGCAGGCGGCGCTGCAGCAGGTGGTGGAGATTCGTCAGGCCACTGACGAGAACACCCGTACCTCGGAGCAGGTCGGTAACCTCATCGAGGCCTTGGCCGGGCAGGTGGATACCGGGGCCAAGGTGATCGAGCGCCTGGCTCAGCAGAGCGAGCAGATCGAGGTGGTGCTGACGGTGATTCATGGCATTGCCGAACAGACCAACCTGCTGGCGCTGAATGCGGCGATCGAAGCGGCCCGCGCCGGTGAAACCGGGCGCGGGTTTGCCGTAGTGGCGGATGAGGTGCGAGCCCTGGCCAGCAAGACCCAGAGTTCCACTGGCGACATCCAGGCTCATATCGGTGCCTTGCAACAGGGTGCGCGGGAGGCGGTGGCGGCCATTGGTCAGGCTGGTCGTCAGGCCAGCGAGGGTTTGCTGGTGCTGCGTGACAGTGTCCGCCTGCAGCAGACGGTGCAGTCTTCGGTCGAGCAGGTGCATGCCGCCATTGGCTTGGCCACCCAGGCCGCGGCTCATCAGGCTCAGGGTGCGCAGGCGGTACGCGGGCGAGTGGAAACCATCCATGCCCAGGCCGAGCGGGCGGCCCAGGCGGTGGTGGAAACCACGGCCAGTGGCAAGGTGCTGGACAGCCTGGCGGCGCAGCTCAAGGCCAGTCTCGGGCAGTTCCGCGCCTGATGTTTTGCTGGCCGGCCGGCTCCTACAGCGTTTCGTAGGAGTCGGCTTGCTGGCGAAACCCTTCTCAGCGACTCAAATACATCCGCGTCGTCAACAGATAGACCGGCAGCCCCGACACCAGAATCAACAGCGCCGCATAGGGTGCCGCCGCCGCAAATTCCACATTCGCCGTATGCGCCCAGACTTCCGTGGCCAGCGTGTTCAAGCCTGTCGGGCTGAGCAGGAGGGTTGCGGTCAGCTCCTTCATTGCATCCAGAAACACCAGGGCGAACGCCGCACCCAACGCAGGAAAGATGATCGGCAGGGTCACCCGGCAGAAGGCGCTGAACGACGAAGCGCCCAGGGTTCTGGCGGCCTCTTCCAACTGCGGTGCTGCCTTGTTCAGTGCTGTGCGGATCGGCGCCTGGGCCAGGGGCAGGAACAGCAAGGCATAGGCGATCAGAAGCAGCGCCGAGGTTTGATACAGCGCCGGCACATAGTGCAAGGCGAAATACACCAGGGTCAGGGCGATCACCAGTCCTGGCAGGGCGTGCAGCAGGTAGGGCAGGCGTTCGGCCCAGAGCGCCAGCGGTCCCTTGAAGCGCACCACCAGCAGGCCTACTGGCACTGCCAGCATCAGGCACAGACCGGCACCACCCAGCGACAGTGCCAGGGAGCACAGCAGCGCCTCGCTGATGGCGGCAACCGGAAAAGCGGCCGATGAACCCACCGCAAGCCAGTAGGCGAGCATGCCCAGGGGGATGCCGCTGCCGATCACGGTCAGCAGCAGGCAGTAGATTTGTCCCCCGGCGGACCAGCGCCCCAGTCGCACTTGTTCGGCATGTCGTGCTGCGCCCTGGCCGGTGCGCACATGGCGACCCTTGCCGCGGGCTCGCAGTTCCAGGCCCAGCAGAATCAGGCACAGCGCCAGCAGCACGGCTGAAAGCATGGCGGCGTTGGCGTTGCTGAATTCCAGCTCGAATTGCTGATAGATCGCCGTGGTGAAGGTTTGCAGGCCAATGATCGACAGGGCGCCGAATTCCACCAGCATGTGCAGGGCGATCAGCAGCGATCCGGCCAGCAGTGAGGGCCAGAGCAGGGGCAGGGTGATCTTGCGGAATACACCCCAGCGATTTTGTCCCAGGGTTCGCGCCGATTCCTCAAGGGCCGGGTCGAGATTGCGCAGGGTGGCAGCCACCGGGAGGAACACCAGTGGGTACTTGGACAGTGTCATCACCAGGATCGCGCCGCCCAGTCCTTCGAATCCGGAGCTCAGGGACACCCATGTAAAGCTGCTGACAAAAGCCGGTACGGCGAAGGGCAGGCACAGCACCACGCCCCAGATTCGTCGCCCCGGCAGGTCGCTGCGCTCAAGCAACCACGCCAGGGATAGGCCGATCGCGGCGCAGGCGGCTGTCACTCCGAGCATCAGCAGTAGGGTGTTGCTCAGCAGGCGCAATACGTAGGGGCGCCATAGCAGGTGCAAGGCTTCCGTCCAGCCGGCCTGCCAGGCCTTGAGCCCGACATAGAGCAGCGGTAGCAGGCTCAGGCAGACCAGCAGCAGGACGGGCAGTAGCAACCAGATCGAGGGCCGCTTGCGCCTCGGTACGTAAGGCGCGGGTGAGGCGAGGGAAGACGGCGATGGGTTCATCAATTCAGGCCGACGTCGCGTTCCAGGTCCAGGGCTTGCTCGGCGTTGCCCAGGTCGGCCGGGGTCACCTTGGGCGCCTGCAATTCGCTGAAGGGCTTGAGGCCGCGATCCGATTCCATGCCTTTATGCAGTGGGTATTCGGCGGTGGTCTGGGTGATCACTCGCTGACCTTCTTCGCTGGCCATGTAGGCGAGTAGTTGCTGGGCTTCTTTGGGGTGCTTGCTGGACTTGAGCACCGCGGCGCTGGATACGGTGATCAGGCCGCCGACGTCGCCGTCGGTAAAGTAGTGCAGTTTGGAGTCCAGCTGGCCTTTTTCCCGCTGTAGGGCGAACCAGTAATAGTTGTTCACCAGAACCGTGGCGACTTCGCCGTTCTCCACGGCTTTCAGTGCCACCATGTTGTTGCTGTAGACCTTGCCGAAGGCTCGCAGCCCGGTCAGCCACTCCTCGGCAGCGTCCATGCCATGCAGCTTGATGATGGCTACGGCCTGTTCCTGGAAGGCGCCGCTGGTCGGTACGAAGCCGACCTTGCCTTGCCATTGCGGTTGGGAGAATTCCAGCACTGATTTGGGCAGGTCTTTCTCGTCGATCAGTTTAGGGTTGAAGGCCACCACCCTTACCCGTGCCGTGACACCGATCCAGGTGCCGTTGCCGGCCACGTATTCCCTGGGCAGCACGGCCAGGGTTGCAGCGTCGGTCTGGGCCAGCAGGCCTTGTTCGCCGAGTTTGTTCAGGGGTGGGGACTCTTCGGTATAGATGACGTCGGCTGGAGAGCGCTCGCCTTCCTCGACGACTTGGCTGGCCAGCTGGTTGCTGCTGCCTTTGCGCACATTGACGTGAATTCCGGTCTTGGCCTCGAAGGCCTTGGCGACGGCGTCGCCGACTTCCTTGTGCTGGCCGTTGTACAGGGTCAGGGAGATTTTATCGGCTGCCTGGGTGAGTGGAGATGCCAGGGTCAGTCCCAGCAAAGTGATGGTCAAGCCACGCAGAAGGGATGTTGAAAGGAGGGTGTTTCTGAACATCATTCGCAGGTTTCCTCACTGTTGTGCCGCAAAAACTTGTAACAATCATAAACGATATTGTTTCTCATGTGCGCTTTGCGGGTTGTGCTGCAGGTGAGGAGGCGGGGGAAATAGCAGGGGGCAGAAACGCAAAAACCCGCTTTCGCGGGTTTTTGTGAGACTTGAAAGCGATGCTCTCAAGTTTTGAATTGGTGCCCAGAAGAAGACTCGAACTTCCACGACCTTGCGGTCACCAGCACCTGAAGCTGGCGTGTCTACCAATTTCACCATCTGGGCAGTATCGACGTCGTCGCCGTGTCGATGGAGCGCACTATACGGATCGTGTTTTGATCTGTAAACCCCTGTTTTGGATTTATTAAATCAAACACTTAGAATGCAAAAACCCGCTTTCGCGGGTTTTTGTTTGAGCCTTGAAACTGATCTAATCTCAAGCTCTTGAATTGGTGCCCAGAAGAAGACTCGAACTTCCACGGCCTTGCGGCCACCAGCACCTGAAGCTGGCGTGTCTACCAATTTCACCATCTGGGCAGTATCGCTGACGTCTCCGTCGTCGATGGCGCGCACTATACGGAGGCTCCTTTGAGCTGTAAACCCCCGATTTCAAAAAAGTTTGAAAAAAGTCTCCGGTGGCATGCATGAGGATGTTTCTGAAGCGAAGAGGCGGATTTTTCCAGCATTGTCTGAGCCTGAAATTTCCCGTTTCAATACGCGTATGCCAAACTAACCCGCATATAGACAAGGTGAAATTTATCTAATGGCCGATTGGCAGTCCCTCGATCCCGAGGCCGCTCGTGAAGCGGAAAAATACGAAAACCCTATTCCTAGCCGCGAACTGATCCTCCAGCACCTTGCTGATCGGGGTTCGCCTGCTAGTCGCGAGCAATTGGTAGAAGAGTTCGGTCTGACCACAGAGGACCAGCTCGAAGCCCTGCGCCGCCGCCTGCGCGCCATGGAGCGCGACGCTCAACTGATCTATACCCGCCGCGGCACTTATGCGCCGGTAGACAAGCTTGACCTGATCCTGGGTCGTATCAGCGGCCACCGCGATGGCTTCGGCTTCCTGGTGCCGGATGACGGCAGTGATGACCTGTTCATGAGTCCGGCGCAAATGCGTCTGGTGTTCGACGGCGACCGCGCCCTGGCCCGGGTTTCCGGCCTGGATCGTCGTGGTCGTCGCGAAGGTGTGATCGTCGAAGTGGTGTCCCGTGCCCATGAAAGCATCGTGGGGCGTTACTTCGAAGAGGGCGGTATCGGCTTCGTGGTGGCGGATAACCCGAAGATCCAGCAGGAAGTGCTGGTCACTCCCGGCCGCAATGCCAATGCCAAGATCGGTCAGTTCGTTGAGGTGAAAATCACGCACTGGCCAACGCCGCGCTTTCAGCCGCAAGGCGACGTGATTGAAGTAGTGGGCAACTACATGGCTCCAGGCATGGAGATCGATGTTGCCCTGCGTACCTACGATATCCCCCATGTCTGGCCCGAAGCCGTGCTCAAGGAAGCCGCAAAGCTCAAGCCGGAAGTGGAAGATAAGGACAAAGAGAAGCGCATCGACCTGCGTGACCTGCCTTTCGTCACCATCGACGGCGAAGACGCCCGCGACTTCGACGACGCGGTGTTCTGCGAAGCCAAGCCCGGCAAGCTGCGTCTGTTCGGTGGTGGCTGGAAACTGTACGTGGCGATTGCCGACGTCTCCAGCTACGTGAAGATTGGTTCGGCCCTGGACGCCGAAGCCCAGGTGCGTGGCAACTCGGTGTATTTCCCCGAGCGGGTGATCCCGATGTTGCCGGAGCAGTTGTCCAATGGCCTGTGCTCGCTGAACCCGAAAGTCGATCGCCTGGCGATGGTCTGCGAGATGACTATCTCCAAGTCCGGCGAGATGACCGACTACCAGTTCTATGAAGCGGTGATCCACTCCAAGGCGCGTCTGACCTACAACAAGGTCAGTACCATGCTCGAGCAGCCGAAAACCAGCGAAGCCAAGCAGCTGCGCGGCGAATATGGCGATGTACTGCCACACCTCAAGCAGCTGTATGCGCTGTACAAGGTGCTGCTCGGTGCCCGCCATACCCGTGGCGCCATCGACTTCGAAACCCAGGAAACCCGGATCATCTTCGGCTCCGAGCGCAAGATCGCCGAAATTCGGCCGACTACCCGCAACGATGCCCACAAGCTGATCGAGGAGTGCATGCTGGCGGCCAACGTGGCCACTGCCGAGTTCCTCAAGAAGCATGAGATCCCGGCGTTGTACCGGGTGCACGACGGTCCTCCGCCAGAGCGTCTGGAAAAGCTCCGCGCCTTCCTGGGCGAACTGGGTCTGTCCCTGCATAAAGGCAAGGACGGTCCGACGCCCAAGGACTACCAGGCACTGCTGGAAACCATCAAGGATCGTCCGGATTACCACCTGATCCAGACCGTGATGCTGCGCTCCCTGAGCCAGGCGGTGTACAGCGCCGATAACCAGGGTCACTTCGGTCTGAATTATGAAGCCTATACCCACTTCACTTCGCCGATCCGTCGCTACCCGGACCTGCTGACCCATAGGGCCATCCGCAGTGTGATTCACTCCAAGCAAGACACGCCGCACGTGCGTCGAGCTGGAGCGATGACCATTCCCAAGGCGCGTATCTATCCGTACGACGAAGCCACCCTGGAGCAGCTCGGCGAACAGTGCTCGATGAGCGAGCGCCGTGCCGACGAAGCCACTCGCGACGTAGTGAACTGGCTCAAATGCGAGTTCATGAAGGATCGCGTCGGCGAATCCTTCCCGGGTGTGATCACTGCGGTGACTGGTTTCGGACTGTTCGTCGAACTTACCGATATCTACGTCGAAGGCCTGGTGCATGTCACCGCCTTGCCGGGCGACTACTACCATTTCGATCCTGTGCATCACCGCCTGGCGGGCGAACGCACCGGGCGCAGTTTCCGCCTGGGCGACACCGTGGAAGTGCGGGTCATGCGCGTCGATCTGGACGAGCGCAAGATCGACTTCGAGATGGCCGAAAAAACCATCAATGCGCCGATCGGTCGCAAGAAGCGTGGTGCCGCGGACGTGCCTGCAAGCAAGGCTGTGGAAGAGCCGGCGCCAGCCAAGGCCGGGCGTCGCAGCTCCACCAAGGAGAAGGCGGTCGAGGCCTATCGCCCGAGCGACGCGGCGGCGAAAAACGCCGAAGTGCGCAAGAGTCGTGAAATGAAACGGGCGCTACTGGCTGAAGCCAAAAGCGGTGGTAAAGCGGCGTCTGGGGGAAAGTCCGGTAAATCGGCTCCGGCCAGAGACAGCGACCGTCCAGCCAAGCCGAGCAAACATCGTAAGGGGCCGCCCAAGGCGGGCTCTGCTTCCGGCGCGAAAAGCGGCGGAGCGCGCAAACCTAAGGCCAAGTCATGAGTCAGTTGGAAAAGATCTACGGCGTGCATGCTGTAGAAGCGTTGCTGCGCCACCATCCCAAGCGGGTCAAGCAGATTTGGCTGGCCGAAGGGCGCAGTGATCCACGGGTTCAAGTGTTGGTGGATCTGGCGGCGCAGAACCGCGTGTCGGTCGGCCAGGCCGAGCGTCGTGAAATGGATGCCTGGGTTGAAGGCGTGCACCAGGGCGTGGTGGCTGAAGTCAGCCCGAGCCAGGTGTGGGGTGAGGCGATGCTCGACGAGCTGCTGGACCGTACCGAAGGCGCGCCGCTGTTGCTGGTGCTGGACGGTGTGACCGACCCGCATAACCTCGGCGCCTGCCTGCGCACCGCCGACGCGGCCGGTGCCCTGGCGGTGCTGGTGCCCAAGGACAAGTCGGCAACCCTGACTCCAACCGTGCGCAAAGTGGCGTGTGGTGCTGCGGAAGTGATTCCGCTGGTGGCGGTGACCAATCTGGCCCGCACTCTGGAGAAGCTCCAGCAGCGCGGCCTGTGGATCGTCGGCACTGCCGGCGAGGCCGAACAGGAACTGTATGACCAGGACCTGACCGGCCCGACCATCATCATCATGGGCGCCGAGGGCAAAGGCATGCGGCGCCTGACCCGCGAGCACTGTGACTACCTGGTGCGCCTGCCGATGGCCGGCAGCGTCAGCAGCCTCAACGTCTCGGTGGCCACCGGCGTCTGCCTGTTCGAAGCCATGCGCCAACGCAGCGTCAAGGCTTCGGCTGCGCGCAAGTAACAAATAGGCTGCAAGCGGCAAGTTACGAGCGGCAAGCGCTTTTGACTTGTCGCTTGAAGCTCGTGGCTTGCAGCTGTTGTTCAAATAATCACCAATTGCCTTGCGCCGCTGTTCCCCCTTCTCTACAATTGCGCCCCTTGCCGTGACGGCAGGCGCATATGTGCCTACTAACAGGCAAGACACACCAGTGTCATTCACTCCTTGTCTGACCGCTTATAGGCGGCAGGCTACAACCCGTAAGGAGCATTCATGCGTCATTACGAAATCATCTTTTTGGTCCACCCGGATCAAAGCGAGCAAGTCGGCGGCATGGTTGAGCGTTACACCAAGCTGATCGAAGAAGACGGCGGCAAAATCCACCGTCTGGAAGACTGGGGCCGTCGTCAACTGGCCTACGCAATCAACAATGTTCACAAGGCTCACTACGTGATGCTGAACGTTGAGTGCACCGGTAAAGCCCTGGCTGAGCTGGAAGACAACTTCCGTTACAACGATGCTGTGATCCGTAACCTGGTCATCCGTCGCGAAGAAGCCATCACTGGCCAATCCGAGATGCTCAAGGCTGAAGAAAACCGCAGTGAGCGCCGTGAGCGTCGTGACCGTCCTGAGCATGCTGACAGCGCCGATGGCGATGACAGCGACAACAGCGACGCCAGCGATAACGCTGACGAGTAATCCACGGACCTTTTGAGGAGCCAATTACATGGCACGTTTCTTCCGTCGTCGTAAATTCTGCCGCTTCACCGCTGAAGACGTGAAAGAGATCGATTACAAAGATCTCAACACCCTGAAAGCCTACGTATCCGAGACCGGCAAAATCGTTCCAAGCCGCATCACCGGTACCAAAGCTCGTTATCAGCGTCAGCTGGCCACCGCTATCAAGCGCGCCCGCTTCCTGGCCCTGCTGGCCTACACCGACAGCCACGGCCGCTGAGATCGGGCAGTCGACAAGTAGTAAGGGATTGAATGCATGCGCGCCTTAGCTGAGTTCATCATGCGCGGTCGTGTGCAGGCCACGTTAGTCGTGGCCGGATCTGCGGCATTGCCGCTGTTGTTCTGGTTAAGTGCCGCTGCGGGTTGCCTTGTGCTCCTTCGGCGCGGTTCGGACGCCCTTGGCGTCCTTGGAGTCGGGGTGCTTTCAGCATTGATTTGCTGGCACTTCCAGAAAGACCCCAGCGTACTGCTGGTGCTGCTTGGGTCTTGCGGTCTGGCGCTGGTGTTGCGCGTCGGCCACTCCTGGAACCGTGTGCTGTTGGCGAGCGTGGCGATTGCGCTGTTGTGTGTAGCGATATTGGGGGCGTTGTTCAGTCCCTTTGTCGATGCGGTGACGCAGGAACTTGTAAAGTTCCTGCCACTGATATTGGGTGAGGCCTACCAGCAGCTTTCGGTAGACCAGCGAGCCAACCTCGCTTCACTCATTGCACCTTTGGTGATCGGTTCGATTGCGATGATGTTTCAGATCTTCAGCGTGCTGTGCCTGATTCTTGGGCGCTACTGGCAAGCGTCGTTGTACAACCCCGGTGGTTTTGGTCGCGAATTTCGCCAGATCAGAATCCCCAAGGGACCCTTGATGTTGCTGTGGGCACTGATGTTTGTGGGGCCGGTTCTGAGCCCGCAAATGTGGATTATGGTGCCGTTTTGCAGCGTAGTTCTGGTCCTTGCCGGGCTAGCCCTGATGCACGGGCTGGTGGCACAGAAAAGACTGGCCAATTTCTGGCTGGTCGGGGTTTACGTCACGCTGTTGCCTTTGATGCACCTGCTCGTCCCGTTGCTCGTGGTCATGGCCACTGTCGACAGTCTGGTTGATTTTCGCGGTCGTTTGGCGCCGAAAGACGCTGATAACGGCTCTGCGAACGGTGAAGGTTAAAAGTTAAGAGGTTATTACCAAATGGAACTGATCCTGCTGGAAAAAATCGCCAACCTGGGCAACCTGGGCGATAAGGTAAACGTTAAGGCTGGTTACGGCCGTAACTACCTGCTGCCTTTCGGCAAAGCCACCGCTGCTACCGCTGCCAACCTGGCTGCGTTCGAAGCGCGTCGTGCCGAGCTGGAAAAACTGGCTGCAGAGAAGAAGGCTTCTGCCGAAACTCGCGCTGCGCAACTGGCTGAGCTGGAAGTGACCATCACTGCCACCGCTGGTGACGAAGGCAAGCTGTTCGGTTCGATCGGCACCCACGACATCGCTGATGCACTGACCGCCTCGGGCGTTGAAGTGGCAAAAAGCGAAGTTCGTCTGCCGAACGGCACCATCCGCAACGTAGGTGAATTCGACGTAGCCGTGCACCTGCACGCTGAAGTTGAAGCAACCGTACGCGTTGTCGTGGTGGCTGCTTAAGCAGTACCAAATCGTCTGGCACCTTGTGTGGCTGACGGTTAACATCGGGCACGATCCTGTTTACAGGTCGTGCCCTTTGTCTTTCTGCTGATCCTGATTTTCACCCCCGAATTCCAAGTGGCCATGAACGATATCTCCGCTCCCGAGCAATACGATCTGCAAACCGCCGCCCTGAAGGTGCCGCCGCATTCCATCGAGGCCGAACAGGCCGTGCTCGGTGGTCTGATGCTGGACAACAACGCCTGGGAACGCGTGTTGGATCAAGTGTCCGACGGCGATTTCTACCGGCATGACCACCGTTTGATCTTCCGCGCCATCGCCAAGCTGGCCGACCAGAACATGCCGATCGACGTGGTCACTCTGTCCGAGCAGCTGGACAAGGAAGGCCAGACTTCGCAGGTCGGCGGCCTGGGCTATCTGGGCGAGCTGGCGAAGAACACCCCGTCGGTGGCCAACATCAAGGCCTATGCGCAGATCGTTCGCCAGCGGGCGACCCTGCGCCAGCTGATCGGCATCAGCACCGAGATCGCCGACAGCGCCTTCAACCCCGAAGGCCGCACCGCCGAGGAGATCCTCGACGAGGCCGAGCGGCAGATCTTCCAGATCGCCGAAGCGCGGCCCAAGACCGGCGGCCCGGTGGGGGTCAACGAACTGCTGACCAAGGCCATCGACCGCATCGATACCCTGTTCAACACCGACAACGCCATTACCGGCCTGTCCACCGGCTACACCGACCTCGACGAGAAGACCAGCGGCCTGCAGCCGGCCGACTTGATCATCGTCGCCGGCCGTCCGTCCATGGGTAAGACCACCTTCGCCATGAACCTGGTGGAAAACGCGGTACTGCGAAGCGACAAGGCGGTGCTGGTGTACTCCCTGGAGATGCCAGGTGAATCGCTGATCATGCGTATGCTGTCTTCCCTGGGCCGCATCGACCAGACCAAGGTCCGTTCAGGCCAGCTGGAAGACGATGACTGGCCGCGCCTGACCTCGGCGGTCAACCTGCTCAACGACCGCAAGCTGTTCATCGATGACACCGCGGGCATCAGCCCCTCGGAAATGCGTGCGCGGACCAGGCGCCTGGTGCGCGAGCACGGCGATATCGCCCTGATCATGATCGACTACCTGCAGCTGATGCAGATCCCGGGGTCCAGCGGTGACAACCGGACCAACGAGATTTCCGAGATCTCCCGGTCCCTCAAGGCCCTGGCCAAGGAATTCAACTGCCCGGTGGTGGCCCTGTCCCAGCTCAACCGCTCCCTGGAACAACGCCCCAACAAGCGCCCGGTGAACTCCGACTTGCGGGAATCCGGAGCGATCGAGCAGGACGCCGACGTGATCATGTTCGTGTACCGGGACGAGGTGTATCACCCGGAAACCGAGCACAAGGGCATTGCCGAAATCATCATCGGCAAGCAGCGGAACGGCCCGATCGGCTTTATCCGCCTGGCGTTCATCGGCAAGTACACCCGCTTCGAGAACCTTGCGCCGGGCAGTTACAACTTCGACGACGACGAATAACGGCGCACACCATGGTGGTGGCCGCCTGTGGCGAGGGAGCTTGCTCCCGCTGGGTCGCGCAGCGGCCCCATGTCCGGTCGTCACCCTGCTCCAGATCCATCGTCAGCACCGCCGCTGCGCCTGCCGCGCAGGCGAGCGGGAGCAAGCCGGTCGCGTGAGAAAATGAATTCCGACCCTTTTGGTCGGAATTGGTTATTTTTTGTGCTATATTCCGCGCCCGCGAATTTTCCTGATAGCCATCGCGTCCCTATTCAAGCCAACACCGGTCATCGACATGCAAGCAGCCAAGCCGTTATTTGACTATCCCAAGTACTGGGCCGAATGTTTCGGGCCAGCGCCATTCCTGCCCATGAGCAGGGAGGAGATGGATCAGCTCGGCTGGGATTCCTGCGACATCATCATCGTCACCGGTGATGCCTACGTCGATCACCCGTCATTCGGCATGGCGATCATCGGCCGGCTGCTGGAGTCCCAGGGCTTTCGCGTGGGGATCATTGCCCAGCCCAACTGGCAGTCCAAAGACGACTTCATGAAGCTCGGCGAGCCGAACCTGTTCTTCGGTGTCGCCGCCGGCAACATGGACTCGATGATCAACCGCTACACCGCCGACAAGAAAGTCCGCTCCGACGACGCCTATACCCCCGGCGGCCTGGCGGGCAAGCGCCCGGACCGCGCCAGCCTGGTGTACAGCCAGCGTTGCAAGGAAGCCTACAAGCATGTGCCGATCGTCCTCGGTGGCATCGAAGCCTCCCTGCGCCGCATCGCCCACTACGACTACTGGCAGGACCGGGTGCGCAACTCGATCCTGATCGACGCCAGCGCCGACATCCTGCTGTACGGCAACGCCGAGCGGGCCATCGTCGAAGTGGCCCAGCGCCTGTCCTATGGCCACAAGATCGAAGACATCACCGACGTGCGCGGCACCGCCTTCATTCGCCGCGACACGCCCAAGGACTGGTACGAAGTGGACTCCACCCGTATCGACCGCCCGGGCAAGATCGACAAGATCATCAACCCCTACGTCAACACCCAGGACACCGCCGCCTGCGCCATCGAGCAGGAAAAAGGCCCGGCCGAAGACCCCAACGAAGCCAAGGTGGTGCAGATCCTCGCCAGCCCGCGCATGACCCGGGACAAGACCGTGATCCGCCTGCCGTCCATGGAGAAGGTGCGCAACGATCCGGTCCTGTACGCCCACGCCAACCGCGTGCTGCACCTGGAAACCAACCCGGGCAACGCTCGTGCCCTGGTGCAGAAACATGGCGAAGTGGACGTGTGGTTCAACCCGCCGCCCATTCCCATGACCACCGAGGAAATGGACTACGTGTTCGGCATGCCGTATCAGCGCATCCCGCACCCGGCCTATGGCAAGGAAAAGATCCCCGCCTACGAGATGATCCGCTTCTCGGTGAACATCATGCGTGGCTGCTTTGGCGGCTGTACCTTCTGCTCCATCACCGAGCACGAAGGGCGGATCATCCAGAACCGTTCCGAAGAGTCGATCATTCGCGAGATCGAAGAAATTCGCGACAAGGTGCCCGGCTTTACCGGGGTGATCTCCGACCTCGGCGGCCCGACCGCGAACATGTACCGCATCGCCTGCAAGAGCCCGGAAATCGAATCCGCGTGCCGCAAGCCGTCCTGCGTGTTCCCCGGCATCTGCCCGAACCTGAACACCGACCACTCGTCGCTGATCCAGCTGTACCGCAGCGCCCGCGCCCTGCCCGGGGTGAAGAAGATCCTCATCGCCTCCGGCCTGCGTTACGACCTGGCGGTGGAATCGCCGGAGTACGTCAAGGAACTGGTGACCCACCACGTTGGCGGTTACCTGAAGATCGCCCCGGAACACACCGAGGAAGGCCCGCTCAACCAGATGATGAAGCCGGGCATCGGCACCTACGACCGCTTCAAGCGCATGTTCGAGAAGTACTCCAAGGAAGCGGGCAAGGAGCAGTACCTGATTCCGTACTTCATCGCCGCCCACCCGGGCACCACCGATGAAGACATGATGAACCTGGCCTTGTGGCTCAAGGGCAACGGCTTCCGTGCCGACCAGGTGCAGGCGTTCTACCCGTCGCCGATGGCCACCGCCACGGCCATGTACCACTCGGGCAAGAACCCGCTGCGCAAGGTCACCTACAAGAGCGACGGCGTGACCATCGTCAAGAGCGAGGAGCAGCGCCGCCTGCACAAGGCGTTCCTGCGCTACCACGATCCGAAGGGCTGGCCGATGCTGCGCGAGGCCCTGCTGCGCATGGGCCGTGGCGACCTGATCGGCCCGGGCAAGCATCAGCTGATCCCGGCCCACCAACCGGCCACCGACAGCTACCAGAGCGCGCGGCGCAAGAACTCGACGCCGGCCGGCAGCCACAAGGTGGCCAAGGAAACCCGGATCCTCACCCAGCACACCGGCCTGCCACCGCGTGGCAGCGACGGCGGCAATGCCTGGGACAAGCGCGAACAGGCCAAGGCCGCGGCGTTCGCCCGCAACAAGCAGGCCGCCAAGGAGCGTGCCGACGCTGCCAAGGGCAAAGGCAAGAAGCCGACCCGCAAGCCGGTGGTACCGCGCTAGACCGACAAAACGCCAGCCGCCGAGCTGGCGTTTTGCTTTCTGGGCGATGGTTTTTTTGCCCGTGGGCGCGCAACAAATCGCCAGGGCTTTGTTAAGGTTGCCGGGTTTTTATCGCCGTAATGCCGGGATGGCTTGAGGCCATCAGGCAGCTTCCAATCGCCAGACCAAGGATGAATCCCGTGACCAGCTCGTTAGCCGCCATCGGCATGGACTCCAGCCCTTCGCAGTTTCTTGCCCGCCAACGTATCGAAAGCCAGATCAACCTGCCGCGCCTGTTCGCTGCCATAGACGCCGATCCATCGATTGTCGGCGCCGGGGTGGTGTACATCGATGCCGACTTCAACGTGGTGACCCTGCGCGAATTCAAGCCGATCTGCAGTATCACGCCCAAGCGCATCATCCTGCGGGAGGCGAAGAAGTACATCGCGCCCCAGCAGTTCGTCGATCAAGTGAAGAACAACCCCCGGGAATCCCGCCTGGCCACGGAATCGTTCAACACCACGCTGTCCTGCACCGCCGCGGTCATCGGCTGGCTGGTGGTGTTCAGTGGCAGTATCGCCGTGCCGTTCACCGCCGGCGCCAGCGCCTGGATGGTCGGGCTGGGGGTCACCGTCGCCGCGGCGGGCACCGCCCAGTGCGCCATCGGTGGCGCCCGGGTGATCAACGAGATCCAGGATCCGGCGGCCAACGACCGCATGGACGACGCCGAGTGGTACAACACCGTCTCGCCGATCCTCGACGGCATCTCGCTGGTGGGCGTCGGCGGTTCGGCGCTGACCACGGTCAAGCTGCTCAAGGCCAGCAAGGCCGCTGGCACCGGCAAAAGCTGGGTGCAGTTGCTCAAGGGCCTCAATCGCCAGGAGCGGGCCAAATTGACCAAGGAGTTGCTCAGCCTGCGCGACCCCAGCCTGACGCCCAAACTGCTCAAGTTGCAGCAACGGGCAGGGGGGCTGCCCAAGCGCTACTCGTCGGCGCAGATCAAGCACGCCACCCTGACGCAGATGAAGGATGCCCTGGGCGCCGCCCTGAGCACCGCCGGCAGTTACAGCTCCGGCAACCTCGGCACGGTGAAGACCCTGGCGGTGGGCCTCTACGAGGAGTTCGACCAGTGATTGGCGGCGGCCGGATGGGCGAGTTCCTGGCGCGTTATTTTCCGATTTTCATACTCACGGTCCTGCTCGGCTGCTTCAGCGCGTCGCTGCTGCTGTCCCTGTGCGGAACCACCTATTGGCGTGGCATGGCGCCGGCGCAGCGCGACGACTACTTGCTGCTGGGCCTGTTGCTGCTGATTCCGCTGCTGGTGCTGGGCAACCTGCTGATCGTGCGCGGAGTGGCCTGGGCGGTGTGGCTGCTGGCCGGCTACTTTCTGGCCTGCCTGCTGCTGGTGGTGCCGATGATCCAGTACCGCCCGCACCAGGGCGTGTACCTGTTCGCCATGCTCGTGCCGCTGCTCGGCCTGCTGTTGCTCAACAGCCGGCGGTACCGGGAGATGCGTGGGCGCCTGCTGCAGATCCGCCACGAGCGTCGACACCTGCAGGCTGCCGCCAAGCAATCGCGCAAGCGCCGTTGATGATGACCCGGCCGACCGGTGCATTTTCGTGCAATCCCTTGCACAGGGATGCAACGGTTGCGCGATTTTGGTGCTGTACTGCCCCGAGTCGTTGAGCAAACCCCGGGATCTGTGCGCTGGCATAAGTCTTGCGCGGGTCCATCCACCGCTCAGGCTCGCAGGAGGCACGCCGTGTCGATCCATGTCGCATTGCACCATGTCACGCACTATCGCTACGACCGGGCCGTCGAACTTGGCCCGCAGATCGTCCGCTTGCGCCCGGCGCCCCACAGCCGCACGCGAATTCTTGCCTATGCCTTGAAGGTTGAGCCCGAGGAGCATTTCATCAACTGGCAACAGGACCCCCAGGGCAATTACCTGGCGCGTCTGGTGTTCCCGGAGAAAACCACCGAGCTGCGCATCGAGGTGGACCTGCTGGCGGAAATGGCGGTGTTCAATCCCTTCGATTTTTTCCTCGAGCCCTACGCGCAGCAGATTCCATTCAGCTACGCCGCCGATGAGCGGCGGGAGTTGGCGCCCTACCTGGAAACCCTGCCCCTGACCCCGACCTTCCAGGCTTACCTGGACGCCATCCCGCGCGCGCCAGTGCCGACCGTGGATTTCCTGGTGGGCCTGAATCAGCGTCTCAGCGACGACATTGCCTACCTGATCCGCATGGAGCCCGGGGTGCAGAGCCCGGAGCAGACCCTGGTCAAGGCGTCGGGCTCGTGTCGCGACTCGGCCTGGCTGCTGGTGCAGCTGCTGCGCCACCTGGGACTGGCGGCGCGGTTCGTCTCCGGCTACCTCATCCAGCTGACCGCGGACGTCAAGGCCCTGGACGGTCCCTCGGGCACCGACGTGGATTTCACCGACCTGCATGCGTGGTGCGAGGTCTACCTGCCCGGTGCCGGCTGGATCGGCCTGGATGCCACCTCCGGGCTGTTTGCCGGGGAAGGGCATATTCCCCTGGCCTGCAGCCCCGATCCTTCTTCAGCGGCGCCCATCAGCGGCCTGGTGGAACCCTGCGAGTGCCAGTTCAGTCACGCCATGAGTGTCGAGCGGATCTGGGAAGCCCCCCGGGTGACCAAGCCCTACACCGATGAGCAATGGACGGCGATCCAGGCCCTGGGGCGGCAGATCGACCATGAGCTGCAGCAAGGCGATGTGCGCCTGACCATGGGCGGCGAACCGACCTTCGTGGCCATCGACGATCCCGACGGCGCCGAATGGAACACCGCGGCCCTGGGGCCGAACAAGCGCCGCCTGGCCGGCGAGCTGTTCCAGCGCCTGCGCCAGCGCTACGCCCCCCAGGGACTGGTGCACTTCGGTCAGGGCAAGTGGTACCCGGGGGAGCAATTGCCGCGCTGGTCGCTGAACGCCTACTGGCGGCGCGACGGCGTACCGATCTGGCACGACCCTGCCCTGATTGCCGACGAGCACCAGGATTACGCCGCCGATGCGCAGATGGCCGGGCGCTTTCTGGCCACTGTCGCCGAGCGCCTGAAACTGCCGGCACGCTTCGTGTTCCCAGCCTACGAGGACAATTTCTACTACCTGTGGCGCGAAGGCCGCCTGCCGCTGAACGTCAGCGCCGAAGACTCGCGGTTGGAGGACGCCCTGGAGCGCCAGCGGCTGCGCAAGGTGTTCAACCAGGGCCTGGACAAGGTCATCGGCCAGGTGCTGCCCCTGGCGCGCACGGCCAAGGGCGACCAGTGGCAGAGCGGGCGCTGGTACCTGCGCGACAGTCACTGCCGCCTGGTGCCCGGGGATTCGCCCCTGGGCTACCGCTTGCCCCTGGCGTCCCAGCCCTGGGTGACGGCGGCGGAGTACCCCTTCATTCACCCCCTGGATCCGAACCAGGACTTCGCGGAACTGCCGGGCCCGTCGCAACTGGCGGATATCGCCGAGGCGGCCGCCGCCCAGGAGCGGGTGCCCGCGATCGACCAATCCGCCGACTGGCTGACCCGCACCGCGTTGTGCGCCGAGGCGCGGGAAGGGCGCCTGTACCTGTTCATGCCGCCGCTGGAGCGACTGGAGGATTACCTGCAACTGGTCAGCGTGATCGAGGCCACCGCCGCCGAGCTGCAGTGTCCGGTGCTGCTGGAGGGCTACGAGCCACCGGCGGACCCACGCCTGGACAATTTCCGGGTGACCCCGGACCCGGGAGTGATCGAGGTCAACGTGCAGCCTTCGGTGAGTTGGGACGAGTTGGTGGAGCGCACCGAGTTCCTCTACGAGCAGGCGCGGCAGACGCGCCTGACCAGCGAGAAGTTCATGATCGACGGGCGCCACACCGGCACCGGCGGCGGCAACCATTTCGTCCTGGGCGGCGCCACCCCGGGGGACTCGCCGTTTCTGCGCCGCCCCGATCTGCTGCGCAGCCTGATCAGCTACTGGCACAACCACCCGTCGCTGTCCTACCTGTTTTCCGGTTTGTTCATCGGCCCCACGTCCCAGGCGCCCAGGGTCGACGAGGCCCGTAACGATGCGCTCTATGAACTGGAAATTGCCTTCGCACAGATGCCCGCGCCGGGCGAGGAGTGCGCGCCATGGCAGGTGGACCGGCTGTTGCGCAACCTGCTGATCGATGTCACCGGCAACACCCACCGCGCCGAGTTCTGCATCGACAAGCTGTATTCGCCGGATGGCGCCACCGGGCGTCTCGGGCTGTTGGAGTTGCGCGCCTTCGAGATGCCGCCCCATGCGCGCATGAGCCTGGTCCAGCAGTTGCTGCTGCGGGCGCTGGTGGCGCGGTTCTGGCGCGAGCCCTACGCTCCGGCCCGGCTGGCGCGCTGGGGCACGGAGCTGCACGATCGCTTTCTGCTGCCGCATTTCATCGAGCAGGATTTCGCCGATGTGCTGCAGGAGCTCAAGGCCGCTGGCTATCCGTTGCAGGCCGAGTGGTTTGCCGCGCACCGGGAATTTCGCTTTCCCAAGGTGGGCGACTATGCCGTCGCTGGTATCGAGCTGGAGTTGCGCCAGGCCCTGGAGCCCTGGCATGTGCTGGGAGAAGAGGGGGCGGCCGGGGGCACGGTGCGTTACGTCGACTCCTCGCTGGAGCGCTTGCAGGTCAGGGTCAGCGGGCTGACACCCGAGCGCCATGTGCTGACCTGCAACGGCGTGCCGGTGCCCTTGCAGCCCACCGGGCGGGTGGGCGAGTTCGTCGCCGGGGTGCGCTTTCGCGCCTGGCAGCCGGCCAACTGCCTGCAGCCGATGATTGCGGTACACGCGCCGCTGGTGTTCGACCTGCTGGATACCTGGATGCAGCGCTCGCTGGGCGGTTGCCAATACCATGTGGCCCATCCCGGAGGACGCAACTACGACAGCCTGCCGGTCAATGCCAATGAGGCGGAGAGCCGGCGCATGGCGCGCTTTTTCCGCCACGGCCACAGCCCCGGCAGCCTCCGGGCTGCGCCGCCGAGCAGCAACCAGGAAATGCCCATGACCCTGGATTTACGACGCTTTTAGTCCCGCTGCGACGCCCGCGATATAGCCATATCCGGGCGTCATGGCTGTGGGTTAATCTGCCTTTCCCTGCCGTCTGCCGAGTGTTCCATGCCTGACTTGCTAGACCGCTACCCGCTGACGGCGGGTACCTACCACGAGCTGCTGGATGACCAGGGTGCGGTGCGGGCGCACTGGCGGCGCCTGCTCGAACAGCTGCAGCGCAGCAGCCCCGCGCAACTGGCTCAGCGCCAGGCGCTGCTGACCCGGCAGATCCACGAGAACGGTGTCACCTACAACGTCTACGCCGACCCCAAGGGCGCCGACCGCCCCTGGGAGCTGGACCTGCTGCCCCATGTGATTCCGCTGGCGGAGTGGCAGCAGCTGTCGGCCGGGATCGCCCAGCGAGCGCGGCTGCTCAATGCCGTGCTGGCGGACCTGTACGGACCGCAACGCCTGATCAGTGAAGGGCTGTTGCCCGCCGAACTGGTGTTCGGGCACAACAACTTCCTCTGGCCGTGCCAGGGCATCCAGCCGCCCGAGGCGACCTTCCTGCACTTGTACGCGGTGGATCTGGCGCGCACCCCCGATGGTCGCTGGTGGGTCACTGCCGATCGCACCCAGGCGCCGTCGGGGGCCGGTTATGCCCTGGAAAACCGCATGATCGTGTCCCGGGCCTTTCCCGATCTGTACCGCGACCTGCAAGTGCAGCATCTGGCCGGGTTCTTCCGGACCCTGCAGGAAACCCTGGCTCGCCAGGCCCCCCGGGATACCGAGGCGCCGCTGATCGTGCTGCTGACTCCGGGGCGTTTCAACGAGAGTTATTTCGAACACCTGTACCTGGCGCGCCAGCTGGGCTACCCGCTGGTGGAAGGCGGCGACCTGACGGTGCGCGACGCCACGGTCTACCTCAAGACCCTCAGCGGCTTGCGTCGGGTGCACGCCATCATGCGGCGCCTCGACGATGACTTTTGCGATCCCTTGGAGCTGCGCACCGATTCGGCCCTGGGGGTGCCCGGCCTGCTCGACGCGGTGCGCCAGGGCCGGGTGCTGGTGGCCAATGCCCTGGGCAGCGGGGTACTGGAGTCTCCCGGGCTGCTGGGCTTCCTGCCCAAGATCAGTCAGTTCCTGCTGGGCGAGGAACTGCTCCTGCCGTCCATCGCCACCTGGTGGTGCGGTGAGGCGCCTGTGTTGCAACAGGCCCTGGAAAAGCTCCCGGAACTGTTGATCAAGCCGGCGTTTCCGTCACAGAGCTTTGCTCCGGTGCTGGGCCGCGACCTGAGTCCCGAGCAGCGCCAGCGCCTTGCCGAACGCATGCGCGCGCGGCCTTATGCCTATGTCGCCCAGGAGTTGCCGCAACTGTCCCAGGCGCCGGTCTGGCAGGCCGAGGACGGCCGGCTGCAATCCCGGGCAATCGGCATGCGGGTCTACGCGGTGGCCAGTGATGACGGTTACCGGGTCTTGCCCGGCGGCCTGACCCGGGTCGCCGCCGACGCTGACGCCGAAGCGGTGTCGATGCAGCGCGGCGGCGCCAGCAAGGACACCTGGGTGCTGGGGGAGCGAGCTCCCAGCGGCGAGCAGTGGAAGGCCCAGCGCACCATTGGCGTCTACGATCTGGTGCGTCGCGACCCTTACCTGCCATCGCGGGTGGTGGAGAACCTGTACTGGTTCGGTCGTTACTGCGAGCGCTGTGACGACAGCGCGCGGTTGTTGCGCATCATGCTGGCGCGCTACGTCGATGGCGATGATCCGCAAGCCTTGCGCGCCGCGGTGGACCTGGGGGAAAGCCTGATGCTGCTGCCGGAGGAGGGCGAGTTGCCCGAGCGCCTGCTGGCGGCCCTGCTGGGCGAGGACTGGTCGTTCAGCCTGCGTTCCAACCTGCAGCGCCTGCAGTGGGCGGCGTCCCAGGTACGCGGCAAGCTATCCCGGGAAAACTGGCAGGCCCTGGTGGAGTTGCAGCGCGAGGCCCAGGAGCTGGATACCCAGGAGCCGGACTTTGGTGAACTGCTGGACTTTCTCAATCGGCTGGTGATGTCCCTGGCGGCCCTTTCGGGCTTTGCCCTGGACGACATGACCCGGGATGAAGGCTGGCGTTTCCTGATGATCGGTCGACGTATCGAACGCCTGCAATTTCTCAGCAGCAGCCTGGCGGCCTTCCTGCGGGGCACCGCGCCCTTCGATCAGGCGGGCCTGGAGTGGCTGCTGGAGTTGGGCAACAGCAGCATCACCTATCGCTCGCGTTACCTGGCCGTGGCGCAGTTGATCCCGGTGCTCGACCTGTTGCTGCTCGACGAGCAGAACCCCCACGCGGTGCTGTTCCAGCTCAAGCTGGTGACTCGCACCCTCAAGCGTCTGAATGACGACTTCGCCGTGCCCCGCGATCTGGCGCTGCCCAAGCTGGTGGAGCGCCTGGCGCATTTCGACCTGGGTTGCCTGGAAAACTCGCTGTTCGGCCAGGCCAGTGTCCGGGCGGCGGTGGAAGGACTGGCGGATCTATTGCAGGAGATCGCCGAGGTCAGCGGCCAGGTTTCCGATCGCCTGGCCCTGCGGCATTTCGCCCACGTGGATGATGTCAGCCAGCAAACGGTGTCGGTCTGATGAGCGCTCGTTACCAGATATTCCACGACACCCATTATCGCTATGACAGCCCGGTGTCCCTGGCCCAGCAACTGGCGCACTTGTGGCCCAGGGCCTGTGCCTGGCAGCGGTGCAGCGAGCGGCAGTTGCTGATCAGCCCCGAGCCCACCAGCCGCCGCGACGAACAGGATGTGTTCGGCAATCCCCTGACCCGGCTGGCTTTCGAACGGCCCCATGATGAATTGCAGGTCAACGCCCAGCTCAGCGTCGAGGTACTGGACCGGCCGCCGCTGGACTTTGCGCTCTCCGAGGCCTGGGACGCTGCCCGCAGCAGCCTGAGCTACAGTGGTGGGCCCCTGTCGCCCCAGGTACTGGAAGCCTGTCGTTATCGCTTCGAGTCGCCTTATGTGCACCTCAAGCAAAGCTTCGTCGAGTTTTCCGCCAGCTGTTTCCCCCCGGGCCGACCCTTGCTGCTGGGCGTCCAGGCGTTGATGGAGAAAATCTTCAGCGAGTTCACCTTCGATGCCGAGGCGACCCAGGTGGCCACGCCCCTGGTGGAGGTGCTGGAGCGTCGGCGCGGGGTGTGCCAGGACTTCGCGCACCTGATGCTCGCCTGCCTGCGTTCGCGGGGGCTGGCGGCGCGCTACATCAGCGGCTACCTGCTGACCCAGCCGCCGCCGGGGCAGCCGCGGCTGATTGGCGCCGATGCTTCCCATGCTTGGGTTTCAGTGTTTTGCCCGGTGCTGGGCTGGGTGGATTTCGACCCGACCAACAATGTGCAGCCGGCGTTGGAACATATCACCTTGGCCTGGGGCCGGGATTTTTCCGATGTGTCGCCGTTGCGTGGGGTGATTCTGGGAGGGGGCAGCCATGACCCTGATGTCCGGGTCACCGTCATGCCCCTGGCATGACACGGCTGATTCCGACCTTGTAGGAGCCGGCTTGCCGGCGAAGACGGCGTAGGGCTGGAAGGCGCTTTCGCTGGCAAGCCAGCTCCTACGGGGCAGGTCAGGCCTGAGGGGCCTCGGGTTCGGCGTCGTCGATGCTCACTTCAGGATCCGCATCCGCTGCGTTGCTTTCTTCGGCGGCGGCTTTCTTGCGTTGCAGCTTTTCCTCTTTCTTCTGTTCCTTGGCCAAGTCACGTTGACGTTTGGCGAAGGAGTAATTGGGTTTGGCCATGGGCGATCCTCTGGGGTCGAAGGTGAGGTTGAGCGGCGCGTATTCTGCCTGTAATCGGGCGTTGACCGTTAACTGGGTTTGCTGTCGGCCCATTTGTCCGCCACCGACGGTTTCCAGGCGTCCAGGGCATCCAGCAGGCTGGCGGGCGAGTCGCTGATTTGCAGCATGTCACGGTGCGGGGCGCGGACGAAGCCTTCGCCGACGATATGGTCGAGAAATCCGCTGAGTTTTTCGTAGAAGCCGCTCACTTCCAACAGGCCCAGGGGCTTGTGGTGATAGCCGAGCTGGCCCCAGGTCCAGACTTCGAACAACTCTTCCAGGGTGCCCAGGCCCCCGGGCAGGGCGATGAAGGCATCACTGAGTTCGGCCATGCGCGCCTTGCGCGCGTGCATGCCGTCCACCACTTCCAGGCGGGTCAGGCCGTTGTGGCCGATTTCCTTGTCTTTCAGGCTTTGCGGAATGATCCCGATGACCTCGCCGCCGGCCGCCAGGGCCGCATCGGCGACGATGCCCATCAGGCCCACCGCGCCGCCGCCGTAGACCAGGGTCAGCTTGCGTTCGGCCAGGGCGCGGCCCAGGGCCTGGGCCGCTTCACGATACAGAGGATTGGTGCCGGTGCTGGCGCCACAGAATACACAGACAGATGTTAACGACATGCCTTACTCCGAGGTCATTGAGGGCCTCAGGGTAAAGGCAGGCCGGCGTGGCTCCAAGCATTAAACCTCGCGTTGCGGGGTTTCATGGGTGCCGCTGGCGCCACAGGCGTAGGCGGCGAGCAAGCTGCGAAGCAGACTGTTTATGGGCATGACCAAGGCTCCGGAAAGTGCAGGTGGGCGAAGTTTAGGTAGCCCTGGCGAAGCTGGCTGTTCAATTGTCTCGATCGGCCCGATAGCAGAGAGTTGTATACAATTTTTTGATGCACATCATAGGAACTTGGGAGAAATTCAGGCAGTCTTCGGTCCCATGGATTCAGATGGATTTTGTTAACCCTGCCTTGGAGATTCACCATGTTTGCCAAACTCGTTGCGGTATCCCTGTTGACACTGGCCAGCAGCCAACTGATGGCTGCCGAATGCAAGGTCGATGTCGACTCTACCGACCAGATGTCCTTCAACACTAAGGAAATCACCATCGACAAGAGCTGCAAGACCTTCACCGTGAACCTGACTCACTCCGGCAGCCTGCCGAAGAACGTCATGGGCCATAACTGGGTCCTGAGCAAAACCGCAGACATGGCCGGCATCGCCACCGACGGCATGGCCGCCGGCATCGACAAGAGCTACCTGAAGGAAGGCGACACCCGCGTCATCGCCCACACCAAGATCATCGGTGCCGGCGAGAAAGACTCGGTGACCTTCGACGTATCGAAGCTGACTGCTGGCGAAAGCTACCAGTTCTTCTGCTCGTTCCCAGGCCACAACTCGATGATGAAAGGCGCTGTGGTCCTGAAGTAAGCATCAGGCCAGGCTGCAACAAGAAAGCGCCCCGAGGGGCGCTTTTTTTGTGCCTGACGTTCGGCCGCTAGCGCCTCATGGGGCGAAGGGCATGACGCGTTTGTGATGGGTCTTGCGGTAGGTGTCGCAGATGATCTTGAAGGCTTCCTCGCGCACTGGCTGGCCATGCAGGAAGGCGTCGATCTCGGTGTAGGTGACGCCGTGTGAGGCTTCGTCCGGCTTGCCTGGGGACAGGTCTTCGAGGTCGGCGGTGGGCACCTTCTCTACCAGGGATTCCGGCGCACCGAAGTAGCGGGCGATCGAACGCACCTGGTTCTTCACCAGGCCGCTCAGGGGTGCGAGATCGCAGGCGCCGTCACCGAACTTGGTGAAGAAGCCCATCACCGCTTCAGCGGCGTGGTCGGTGCCGATCACCAGGCCATGGGCGGCGCCGGCGATGGTGTACTGGGCGACCATGCGCATCCGCGCCTTGGTGTTGCCAAGGACGAAGTCCCGGGACACCGCGTGCTGCCCTTCGAAGGCCGCCACTTCACTGGCCAGGGCCTTGACCGCCGGGCCGATGTTCACCGTGTGGCGTTCGTCGGGGTTGATGAAATCCACCGAAGCCTGTGCGTCGTGTTCGTCGAACTGGGTTTCATAGGGCAGGCGCACCGCGATAAAGCGGTAGCGGTCGTCACCGCTGCGCTCGCGCAGTTCGCGCATTGCCCGTTGGGCCAGCAGGCCGGCGGTCAGCGAATCGACGCCGCCGCTGATGCCCAGCACCAGGGACTTGAGCCCGGAATTGACCAGGCAATCCTGGATAAAGCCAATGCGTCGGGCGACTTCCGCCTCCAGGGTGGCGTGGTCGGAAAAAGGCGCTTGGACCTTGAGCTGCTGCGCAATCTCACGCTGTACGGCTTGCATGATTCACTCCTTGCCAGGTTGGGCAGGTACTTGGAAAACGTGGCGCAAGTAAGCGACGAAGTTGGGATCCTTGCAATGGGTCTTGCCCGCTTCATCGGAGATCTTGGCCACGGGCTGGCCATTGCAGGCGGCCATTTTAAGCACGATGCTCATCGGCTCGACACCGGGAATGTCGCAGGTCAGGTTGGTGCCGATACCGAAACTGACGTTGATCCGGCCGCGCAGCGCGCGGAAGATTTCCAGGGAGCGCGGCAGGCTCAGGCTGTCGGAGAACACCAGGGTCTTGCTCATCGGCTCGATGCCCAGCTTGTGGTAGTGGGCGATGGCCTTTTCCGCCCAGAGAATCGGGTCCCCGGAGTCGTGGCGTAAGCCGTCGAACAGCTTGGCGAAGAACAGGTCGAAGTCGCCGAGGAAGGCATCGGTGGTGATGCAGTCGGTCAGGGCGATGCCCAGCAGGCCGCGGTATTCGCGGACCCAGCAGTCGAGGGCGGCGATCTGGCTGTCGATCAAGCGCGGTCCCAGTTGCTGGTGGGCCATGATCCATTCGTGGGCCATGGTGCCCAGAGGCTTCATGTTCAGCTCACGGGACAGGTGGACGTTGCTGGTGCCGACAAAGCGCCCGGGGAAATCGTGTTTGAGCACGTTCACCACTTCTTCTTGGACCCGGTAGGAAAAGCGTCGACGAGTGCCGAAATCCGCCACTTGCAGCTCGGACAATTCCTCGCTGCTGGCGTTGGCGGTCAGCCAGTCGAACTTGCGGTACAGCTGCTCCCGGGCCTGCACCAGCTGGATCTCGCGGTAACGGTAGCGGTTGCGTACTTCGCTGATGATGGCCAGCATCGGCACTTCGAACAGGATCACGTGCAGCCAGGGGCCGCGCAGGCGGATGAACAGCTCGCCGTCCTCGATGCCGGTGTGCACGTAGCGCAGGTTGAAGCGAAACAGCCCGAGAAAGCGCAGGAAGTCCGGCTTGAGAAAGCTGATGCGTTCGAGAAAGCCCAGCTGGTCGGCGCTCAGGCTCAGGTCCGCCAGGCGTTCGAACTGGTAGCGGATCTCGGCCAGGTAGGGCCGCAGGTCCTCGCTGTTACGGCAACGAAACTCCCATTCCACTTCCACGTTGGGGTAGTTGTGCAGCACCGCCTGCATCATGGTCAGTTTGTAGAAGTCGGTGTCGAGCAGGTTCTGCACGATGCGATCGGCAAACACACTCTCGCTCATAACGGCAATCTCCATGCTGGCCGCGACGCACAGCGGCGGCTTCAGCTCTTTCAATGAAGGCGCTAGTGGCGCATAGACGCCCGGCGCTTTGCCAGTGTTTTTTCACGGCGGGTGAGGGGGCGGCCGCCGGAGCCGGCTCGCCAGCGAATGAATCTGCAGCCTTGTGCAGGGCTCAAGGGCCCATCGCCGGCAAGCCGGCGCCTACGCTAGGGGAACGTCGTTGTGTTCGAGCATCCAGCGCACGAAGTCGCGGACCTTGGGCACTTCCGCCGAGTGCTCGGGGTAGGCCAGGTAGTAGGCGTCCTGGCTGGGCATTGCGTATTTCCAGGCGATCACCAGCTTGCCCTCGGCCAACTCCTCTTCCACCAGGAAACGCGGCAGCAGGGCCACGCCACAGCCGACCTGGGCGGCACGGATGCACATGTAGAAGGTTTCGAAGCGCGGGCCGTGATAGCTGTGTTCGGTCTGGTAGCCCTGCTGTTCGAACCATTCGTGCCAGCCCTGGGGCCGCGAGGCGTTCTGCAGCAGGACCAGCTCGGTCAGTTGCCGAGGGTCGCTCAAGGGTTCGGCGGGCAGGCTGTCCGGGGCGCAGACCGCCACCAGTTCCTCGCTGAACAGCTTCAGGCTTTCGGTGCCGGGGCGCGCGCCCTGGCCGAAGTAGAACGCCAGGTCGGCGTGGCCCTGGAGCAGTTCATCCGGCTCCTGCTCGTTGCACAGGTCCAGGTGGATGTGCGGGTGGCGCAGGCGCCAGCCCTTGAGGCGCGGCACCAGCCAGCGGGCGCCGAAGGTGTAGGGCGTGGACACCCGCAGCACTTCGGTTTCGCCGCCATAGGAGCGCAGGTAGTGGGTGGACATCTCCACCTGGGTGAGGATCTTGCGCACTTCCACCAGGTACAGGTCGCCGGCCGGGGTCAGTTGCAGGCGCCGCCGTACCCGGCGGAAAAGCAGGTGCTGCAGCAGCTCTTCCAGTTGCGCCACCTGTTTGCTCACCGCGCTCTGGGTCAGGTTGAGTTCCTCGGCGGCGCGGGTGAAGCTCAGGTGCCGGGTCACGGCCTCGAAACACTGCAGGGCAGTGATCGATGGCAGGTAGCGTTTGTTCAGCATGGGGTGGTCCTTGTTCTTATCGGTGCTGGATACCGGCTCAGCATGAATAAACGGAATGATATCTCGCTTAAAGGTCGTTTGTTGGCAAGTCTCGGGCCAGCTACAACTACAGGCCTTGATGGCCGTCACGGCGGCCTGGATCTTTCGCGTTCATCTGTCAGGAGTAACCCCATGGTTGCCGCATTGCTTGATCGTCTGGGTGTCAACCCGGCCCTGTACCAATCGGGCTCCCAGCCTGTGCATTCGCCCATCGACGGCAGCAAGATCGCCGCGGTGAACTGGCAGGGCGCCGCCGAGGTGGAGCAGCAGGTCAGTCGTGCAGAGCATGCTTTCGCCCTGTGGCGCAACGTGCCGGCACCCCGTCGTGGCGAGCTGGTGCGGCAATTCGGTGAGGTGCTGCGCGAGTACAAGGCCGACCTGGGGGAACTGGTGTCCTGGGAGGCCGGCAAGATCACCCAGGAAGGCCTGGGGGAAGTGCAGGAGATGATCGATATCTGCGACTTCGCCGTCGGTCTGTCGCGCCAGCTCTACGGCCTGACCATCGCCTCCGAGCGCCCGGGCCACCACATGCGCGAGACTTGGCATCCCCTGGGTGTGGTCGGGGTGATCAGCGCCTTCAACTTCCCGGTGGCGGTCTGGGCCTGGAACACCGCCCTGGCGCTGGTCTGCGGCAACTCGGTGATCTGGAAGCCCTCGGAGAAGACTCCACTCACCGCCCTGGCCTGCCAGGCCCTGCTGGAGCGTGTGCTGAAGAACTTCCAGGATGCTCCCGCGTACCTGAGCCAGGTGATCATTGGCGGCCGCGACGCCGGCGCCGCCCTGGTGGACGATCCGCGCGTGGCCCTGATCAGCGCCACCGGCAGCACCCGCATGGGCCGCGAAGTGGCGCCCAAGGTCGCCGCGCGCTTTGCCCGCAGCATTCTCGAACTGGGGGGCAACAACGCCATGATCCTCGGCCCAAGCGCCGACCTGGACATGGCCGTGCGTGCCATCCTGTTCAGCGCCGTCGGCACCGCCGGCCAGCGCTGCACCACCTTGCGCCGGCTGATCGCCCATGAGTCGGTGAAGGAAGAGATCATCAGCCGTCTCAAGACCGCCTATTCCAAGGTGCGCATCGGCCACCCGCTGCAAGGCAACCTGATCGGCCCGCTGATCGACAAGCACAGCTTCGACGCCATGCAGGACGCCCTGGAGCAGGCCCTGAGCGAAGGCGGCCGGGTCTTCGGTGGTCAGCGCCAGTTGCAGGACACCTTCCCCAACGCCTACTACGTGTCGCCGGCCATCGTCGAAATGCCCGAGCAGAGCGACGTCGTGTGCAGCGAAACCTTCGCCCCGATCCTTTACGTGATCGGCTACAACGACTTCGAAGAGGCCCTGCGCCTGAACAACGCCGTGCCCCAGGGCCTGTCTTCCTGCATCTTCACCACCGACGTGCGTGAAGCCGAGCAGTTCATGTCGGCGGTGGGCAGCGACTGCGGCATCGCCAACGTCAACATCGGCCCCAGTGGCGCGGAAATCGGCGGCGCCTTCGGTGGCGAGAAGGAAACCGGCGGCGGTCGCGAATCCGGTTCCGACGCCTGGCGCGGCTACATGCGGCGCCAGACCAACACCGTCAACTACTCCCGGGAGTTGCCGCTGGCACAGGGCATCAGTTTTGAATAGCAGCGGCAAGCTCTAGGCCACAAGCTGCAAGCGAACCTGCTTGCAGCTTGAAGCTTGCGGCTCGCCACTGCTCCGTTAGGAGCACCTATGGCGCTACAAGAACAATGTCTATGGGAAAAACTGACCCCGCAGCGGCCTGACAACGCCCCACTCAAGGGCGAGCTGACGGCGGATGTGTGCATCATCGGCGCCGGTTTCACCGGCCTGTCGGCGGCGGTGCATCTGCTGGAGCAGGGCAAGCGGGTCTGTGTGGTCGAGGCCCATCGCGCGGGGCAGGGCGGTTCGGGGCGCAACGTCGGGCTGGTCAACGCCGGCCTGTGGATCCCCCCGGACGAGATCGAGGCCGGTTTCGGCGAGCAGGTGGGCAGCCAGCTCAACCGCATGCTCGGCGCCGCGCCGTCCCTGGTGTTCAGCCTGGTGGACAAGTACCAGATCGATTGCCAGCTGCGCCGCGAAGGCACCTTGCACATGGCCCACAACGCCCGGGGCGAGGCCGACCTGCGCAGCCGCGAGGAACAATGGAAGCGCCGTGGCGCCCCGGTGGAACTGTTGACCGGCGCGGCCTGCGAGCAGGCCACCGGCACCCGCAAGATCGCCGCGGCGCTGCTCGACCGGCGCGCCGGCACCCTCAATCCGATGGCCTACACCACCGGGCTGGCCAAGGCCGCGATCAAGCTCGGCGGCCAGCTGTTCGACCATTCCCCGGTCACCCGCCTGGAGCGCCAGGGCCAGCGCTGGTCGGTGCAGACCGACCAGGGCTCGGTGCTGGCCGAGCAGGTGGTGATCGCTTCCAACGCCTACACCGAAGGCGACTGGACCGAGCTGCGACGCAACTTCTTCCCTGGTTACTACTACCAGGTGGCTTCCGCGCCGCTCACCGAAGAGGCGGCCCGGCAGATCCTCCCCGGTGGCCAGGGCTCCTGGGATACCCGGCAGGTGCTGAGCAGTATCCGCCGGGATGCCGACGGGCGCCTGTTGCTCGGCAGCCTGGGCAACGGCAACCGGAAGCCGCTGTGGTTCCTCAAGGCCTGGGCCGATCGGGTGCAGCAGCACTACTTTCCCTACCTCAAACCGGTGCAGTGGGAATGCACCTGGACCGGCTGCATCGCCTTCACCCCCGATCACCTGATGCGCCTGTTCGAGCCGGCGCCCGGCCTGGTGGCCGTCACCGGTTACAACGGTCGTGGGGTAACCACCGGAACCGTGGTCGGCAAGGCCTTCGCCGACTACCTGTGCAACGGCGATCCCCAGGTATTGCCGATTCCCTTCGCACCCATGCAGCCCCTGGCCGGTGTGGGGTTGCGCAGTTGCCTGTACGAGGCGGGATTTTCTCTCTATCACGCGGGCCAGTGCCTGCGGATCGTGATCTGAACAAGGAAATAAACGGCCGGAGACGACGCTTTTCGATGCAACGACTAGCCTGTAATGGTGCGGCTCGTAGCAGTCCCGCACCAGCAGTGTGCAGTTCGGTGACGCGGGCTGTTACAGCAAGGTTGCACGTTGAATTGTGTCGCGGTTGCAATGATGGCACGCATGGGTTGCGCCCATTAAAAAGCAGGGTTTCACCTTCCGCGGTTTAGACGGTTGCACGCCCAATAAAAAAGGGCTCGAAACAGTCGAAATAACAATAAGACAGCGACTTTTTTCAGAATAAAAAACCACTGGCACGGCGCTTGCTCTGAGCAATCCTAGTGAAGTCGCAGTGCCAACTAAAAAAACCTTGGAGCACCACCTCATGTCCCAGACGTTTTACAAGAAAGGCTTTCTGGCCCTCGCAGTGGCAACTGCGCTGGGTGTTTCTGCGTTTGCTCAAGCCGACCTGAAGATCGGCGTAGCGGGTCCCATGACAGGCGCCAATGCGGCATTTGGCGAGCAGTACATGAAGGGTGCACAGGCAGCGGCTGACGAGATCAACGCCAAGGGCGGGGTCAACGGCGAGAAGATCGTTCTGGTCAAGGGCGACGATGCCTGCGAACCGAAGCAGGCGGTGGCCGTGGCCAACCGCCTGGTGGACCAGGACAAGGTGGCTGGCGTGGTCGGGCACTTCTGCTCTTCGTCGACCATTCCGGCTTCCGAGGTGTACAGCGACGCGGGCGTGATTGCCATCACCCCGGGCTCTACCAACCCCCAGGTCACCGAGCGCGGCCTGTCCGCGATGTTCCGCATGTGCGGGCGTGACGACCAGCAGGGCATCGTCGCCGGCGACTACATCGTCGACGTGCTCAAGGGCAAGAAAGTCGTGGTGCTGCACGACAAGGACACCTACGGCCAGGGCCTGGCGGATGCCACCAAGGCGCAGTTGACCAAGCGCGGCGTGACCCCGGTTCTGTACGAGGGGCTGACCCGTGGCGAGAAGGACTTCAGCGCCGTGGTGACCAAGATCCGCGCCGCCGGTGCCGACGTGGTGTACTTCGGCGGCCTGCACCCGGAAGCCGGTCCGCTGGTACGCCAGCTGCGCGAGCAGGGCCTGAAGGACGTCAAGTTCATGTCCGACGACGGTATCGTGACCGACGAGCTGGTGACCACCGCCGGTGGCCCGCAATACGTCGACGGCGTGTACATGACCTTCGGCGCCGATCCACGCCTGTTGCCCGACAGCAAGGCCGTGGTAGATGCGTTCCGCAAGGCCGGCACCGAGCCTGAAGGCTACACCCTGTACGCCTATGCCTCGGTCCAGGCACTGGCCGCCGGCTTCAACGGCGCCAAATCCAACAAGGGCGAAGACGCCGCCAAATGGCTCAAGGCCAATCCGGTGAAAACCGTGATGGGCGAGAAGGCCTGGGACGCCAAGGGCGACCTGAAGATCTCCGACTACGTGGTCTATCAGTGGGACAAGGACGGCAAGTACCACCAGCTGGAAAAACAGAAGTGACCTGAGTCCGAACGAACCGGTACCACCCCCTGGTGCCGGTTCGTATTCGTGCAGTACTTGCCTTTTCTCGTAGAGCTGCACAACGGACGTGTTGCGCGGGCCGGTGATCCCTGCCCGTCGCTGACGCCCTGTGCCGTCTCTCAAGTCCGTGAGATTGCGTTATGGATGGTATTTTCCTGCAGCAACTGATCAATGGACTGACCCTCGGGTCTGTCTATGGTCTGATCGCCATCGGCTACACAATGGTCTATGGCATCATCGGCATGATCAACTTCGCCCACGGCGAGGTTTACATGATTTCCGCTTACCTCGCGGCAATCAGTCTGGCTCTGCTGGCCTACTTCGGCATTGAATCCTTCCCGCTACTCATTCTCGGCACCCTGATCTTCACCGTGGTGGTGACAGGGATCTATGGCTGGGTCATCGAGCGTGTGGCCTACAAACCCCTGCGCAACTCCACCCGCCTGGCACCGCTGATCAGTGCCATCGGTATCTCGCTGATCCTGCAGAACTACGCGCAGATCAGCCAGGGCGCCAAGCAGCAAGGGGTTCCGACCCTGCTGGCCGGGGCCTGGAAAGTCGATATCGGCACCGGCTTCGTGCAGCTCACCTATACCAAGATCTTCATCCTGGTGGCGGCGTTCGCCGGCATGGCGCTGCTGACCTACATCATCAAGTACACCAAGCTGGGGCGCATGTGCCGGGCCACCCAGCAAGACCGCAAGATGGCCTCGATCCTCGGCATCAACACCGACCGGGTGATCTCCTACGTGTTCATCATCGGGGCAGCCATGGCGGCCCTGGCCGGGGTGCTGATCACCATGAACTACGGCACCTTCGACTTCTATGCCGGCTTCGTCATCGGCATCAAGGCGTTCACCGCGGCGGTGCTCGGCGGCATCGGCTCGCTGCCCGGAGCGATGCTCGGCGGGATCATCCTCGGGATCTCCGAGTCGCTGTTCTCCGGCTTGATCAACTCCGACTACAAAGACGTGTTCAGTTTCTCGCTGCTGGTGCTGATCCTGATCTTCCGTCCCCAAGGCCTGCTGGGTCGCCCACTCGTGGCGAAGGTATAAGTATGTCTGCTGCCAATAAACCGATTGATATCAAAAAGAGCGTCATCGACGCCGTGCTCGCCGGGCTGATCTCGCTGATCGTGTTCGGCCCCATCGTGGGCGTGGTGCTCGATGGCTACAGCTTCAACCTGCAACCGACCCGCGTGGCGTGGCTGGTGGCGATTGTCATGGCCGGCCGCCTGGCCCTGAGCCTGTTCCTGCAAACCCCCAAGGGCCTGAAGATTCTCCAGGGCTTCGAGACCACAGGTTCCGGGGTGCATGTGCTGGCACCGGACTACAAGTCGCGGCTGCGCTGGATCATCCCGGCGCTGATCGTGATCGCCATCGTGTTCCCGTTCTTCGCTAACAAGTACCTGCTGACCGTGGTCATCCTCGGGCTGATCTACGTGCTGCTGGGCCTGGGGCTGAACATCGTGGTGGGCCTGGCGGGGCTGCTGGACCTGGGTTACGTGGCGTTCTACGCCATCGGCGCCTACGGCCTGGCCCTGGGCTACCAGTACCTGGGCCTGGGCTTCTGGACCGTGCTGCCCCTGGCGGCGATTGCCGCGGCGCTGGCGGGATGCATATTGGGCTTCCCGGTGCTACGGATGCACGGCGACTACCTGGCCATCGTGACCCTGGGCTTTGGCGAGATCATCCGCCTGGTGCTCAACAACTGGCTGTCCTTCACTGGCGGCCCCAACGGCATGCCGGTGCCTTCGCCGACCTTCATGGGCCTGGAGTTCGGGCGCAAGGCCAAGGACGGCGGGGTGCCGTTCCACGAGTTCTTCGGCCTGGAATACAACCCCAACCTGAAGTTCCTGTTCATCTACATCGTGCTGTTCATCGTTGTGCTGCTGGTGCTCTACATCAAGCACCGGCTGACCCGCATGCCGGTGGGCCGGGCCTGGGAAGCCCTGCGTGAAGACGAGATCGCTTGCCGCGCCATGGGCCTGAACCATGTGCTGGTAAAACTTTCGGCCTTCACCCTCGGTGCCTCCACCGCCGGCTTGGCCGGGGTGTTCTTCGCCAGCTACCAGGGCTTCGTCAATCCGTCTTCGTTCACCTTCTTCGAGTCGGCGCTGATCCTCGCCATCGTGGTATTGGGGGGCATGGGCTCCACGGTGGGCGTGGTGATCGCGGCCTTCGTTCTGACCGTGGCCCCGGAGCTGCTGCGCAGCTTCTCCGAATACCGGGTGCTGCTGTTCGGCATCCTCATGGTGTTGATGATGATCTGGCGACCGCGAGGGCTGATCCGCATCAGCCGCACCGGGGTCACTCCACGCAAAGGTGCTCTGACTGAGGGGAACGCGCCATGAGCGAATACATTCTTTCGGTCGAGAACCTGATGATGCACTTCGGCGGCATCAAGGCCCTGAGCGACGTCAGCCTGAAGGTCAAGCGCAACTCGATCTTCGCCCTGATCGGCCCCAACGGCGCCGGCAAGACCACGGTGTTCAACTGCCTGACCGGCTTCTACAAGGCTTCCGGCGGACGCATCGAACTCGATACCCGGGGCCAGCAGACCAACGTCATCAAGCTGTTGGGCGAGCCGTTTCGCGCCAGCGACTTCGTGTCGCCGAAAAGCTTCGCCAGCCGCCTGTACTACAAGATGTTCGGCGGCACCCATCTGGTGAACCGGGCCGGCCTGGCGCGGACCTTCCAGAACATTCGCCTGTTCAAGGAAATGTCCGTGGTGGAGAACCTGCTGGTGGCCCAGCACATGTGGGTCAACCGCAACCTGCTGTCGGGCATCCTCAACACCAAGGGTTACCGCAAGGCGGAAAGCGCCGCCCTGGACCACGCCTTCTACTGGCTGGAAGTGGTGGACCTGGTGGACTGCGCCAACCGCCTGGCCGGCGAGCTGTCCTACGGCCAGCAACGGCGCCTGGAGATCGCCCGGGCCATGTGCACCCGGCCGCAGATCATCTGCCTCGACGAACCGGCCGCCGGCCTCAACCCTCAGGAAACCGAAGCGCTGAGCGCGATGATCCGGCTGCTGCGCGACGAGCACGATCTGACCGTGGTGCTGATTGAACACGACATGGGCATGGTGATGAGTATTTCCGACCACATCGTGGTGCTGGACCACGGCAACGTGATCGCCGAAGGCGGGCCGGAGGCGATCCGCAACGACCCGAAAGTGATCGCCGCCTACCTGGGTGCCGACGAAGAGGAGCTGGTATGAGTCAACCTATCCTCGAACTCAAGGACCTGGACGTGTACTACGGCCCGATCCAGGCCCTGAAGAAAGTCTCACTGCACATCAACGAAGGGGAAACCGTGAGCCTGATCGGCTCCAACGGCGCCGGCAAATCGACCCTGCTGATGTCGATCTTCGGCCAGCCCCGGGCCGAGTCCGGGCAGATCCTCTATCGCGGTGTGGACATCACCCACAAGTCGTCCCACTACATCGCTTCCAACGGCATCGCCCAGTCCCCGGAAGGGCGCAGGGTGTTCCCCGACATGACCGTGGAGGAAAACCTGCTGATGGGCACCATCCCGATTGGCGACCAGTACGCCAGTGAAGACATGCAGCGCATGTTCGAACTGTTTCCACGGCTCAAGGAGCGGCGTACCCAGCGGGCCATGACCATGTCCGGCGGTGAACAGCAGATGCTGGCCATTGCCCGGGCGCTGATGAGCCGGCCCAAGTTGCTGTTGCTGGATGAACCGAGCCTGGGCCTGGCGCCGATCGTGGTGAAGCAGATCTTCGCCACCCTGCGAGAACTGGCGGCCACCGGCATGACCATCTTCCTCGTGGAACAGAACGCCAACCATGCGCTGAAGCTGTCGGACCGCGCCTACGTGATGGTCAACGGCGAGATCCGCCTGAGTGGCACCGGCAAGGAGCTGCTGGTCAACGAGGAGGTGCGCAACGCTTACCTGGGCGGTCACTGACGGCCCGGTCTGTGGATAAACCATGCCCCGCCGGTTCACGCCGCCGGGGCATTTTTATCCACAGTTGCACCGCCCTGTAGGAGCCGGCCAGCGCAATGGCCTCCCCGATGGTTGCGTCATTCAGATGCTGTTGTGCGTTCGGGATTCGCCGGCAAGCCGGCTCCTACGGACTCGGCGCGCACATGGCCAGGGCTGCCCGCTCACGTCTGACAATTGTGGACAACATTATTCGCAAGCTGCCAAAGCGCGGCATAAAGACGCTGCAAACAGTTGTTTTTCCACCGTTTTGACTTTTCCCCGTTTGCTGTGGAGCGGGCTGTGGGTAACGTGGGAGTAGCTGGCTGAAGGCCTTTATTTACGTGGCTTACAGGCGATTGTGTATTTTTTGACCAGGGCTTTTGGAGTGGCTCGTGGACGCAATTGTCAACCTTTTTATTGTCGCAGCCAGACCCTGCCAAAGGCTTGGACAAGCCTGTGGATAAGTCTGTGACTAAACTCTGGAAAGACCGCGCTGAGCAGCGTGGTTGCTGGCCTCTGGCCTTATGTACTTTGACCGCGCGGTCATCTTTACCGGCGGCGGGTGCACGGACGACTGCTGTGGGTCAAGCAAAAAACTTCTCGTGATCGGCTACAGGCCTTGTGCACAGTGGCTTTGCGGGATCTGCACTTGCCCCCAAAGACTGTGGACCGGCCTGTGGATAAGGTGCGCGCAGCTGGCTGCAGGCCGCGTCTGCCGTGCCTTTCGGCTCAGTGAGCGTTTTTTGTACAGACGCCAGGGGGATCCGGTGCTTCTGTTGCCGCCCGAAGCCGGGCCGGGCATGCTGCGAAGCGCTTTTTTTCATGAAACGGCGGCTCGCCACCCAGCAAGGAGAACACCATGACTTCCACACTGTTCATTACGGGCGCGACGTCCGGTTTTGGCGAAGCCTGCGCCCGGCGTTTTGCGGCGGCCGGTTGGTCGCTGGTGCTCACCGGTCGTCGCCAAGAACGCCTCGACGCGCTGTGCGCCGAGCTTTCCAAGCAGACCGAAGTGCACGGCCTAGTGCTCGATGTGCGCGACCGCAAGGCCATGGAGAACGCCATCGCCAATCTGCCGGCGTCCTTCGGCAAGCTGCGTGGCCTGATCAACAATGCCGGCCTGGCCCTGGGGGTCGACCCGGCGCCCAAGTGCGACCTGGATGACTGGGACACCATGGTCGACACCAACATCAAGGGCCTGATGTACAGCACCCGCCTGCTGCTGCCGCGGCTGATCGCCCATGGCCGGGGCGCCGGGATCGTCAACCTGGGCTCCATCGCCGGCAACTACCCGTACCCGGGCAGCCACGTCTATGGCGCGAGCAAGGCCTTCGTCAAACAGTTCTCCCTGAACCTGCGCTGCGACCTGCAGGGCACCGGCGTGCGAGTGACCAACATCGAGCCGGGCCTGTGCGAAAGCGAGTTCTCCCTGGTGCGTTTCGCCGGTGACCAGGCGCGTTATGACGCCACCTATGCCGGCGCCGAGCCGATCCAGCCCGAGGACATCGCCGACACCATCTTCTGGGTGCTCAACACGCCGGCCCACGTCAACATCAACAGTCTGGAGCTGATGCCGGTAAGCCAGACCTGGGCCGGTTTTGCCATCGAGCGCAAGGCGTAACCGCTGCGCAGGGCCGTCAGGCCCTCCTGCGGTTGCAAGACCTCGGCGACCGCAGCCTCGCCATGGCTCGGCAGCGACTACAGTTGTACTCGGAAACACATAAGCTGATTCGTTTCAGCTAAAGGTCAGCCCTGGCAAGGTAGAATTCCGCCCCGAAATTTCGCTGCCGCCTCACTGGAGGCGGTGTTTTTTGAAGTTCGATAGGAGGAATCGTGAGTAACCGAGGTGAGCAGGCTCTGCTCAAACAATCGACCGTACTGATGTTCGCCGTGGCGATCGCCGGTATCGTCACGGGTTTTGTTTCTGGCGCCCAATCCATTTTGTTCGATGGTTTCTTTTCCCTGATCGCGACCTTCATCAAGGTCCTGATGCTGATCACCGCCCGGTTGATCGCCAAGGAAAGCAACCACCGCTTCCAGTTCGGCTTCTGGCATCTGGAGCCCATGGTGCTGCTGATCGAAGGCAGTTTCCTGCTGCTGATCGCCATCTATGCCTTCCTCAACGGCGTGTTCGGCATCATCAACGGTGGCCGAGAGGTCGAGTTGGGGCTGGTGATCTTTTATGCCGCCTTCTTTGCTGTGGCGGAGTTTGCCTACTTCTTCTACGTGCGCCGGCGTAACCGCAAGCTCAAGTCGTCGCTGATCCAGTTCGACAACATCAGCTGGCTGGTGGACGCGATGCTCTCGGTGGGGCTGCTGGTGAGCTTTGTCACGGCCTTGCTGCTCAAGCAGTACGGGCATGACCGCTGGGCGGTGTATGTCGACCCGGCGATCCTGATCTTGCTGGCCATCAGCATGCTGCCGCCGGCGCTGAAGATCCTGCGGCCGGCGTTGCGCGATGTGCTGGGTATCGCTCCGGACCAGCTGGATGACAGGGTGCGCAGCGTGATGGAGGAGGCCATGGTTGCCCATGGCTTCCAGGAATACATGTCCTACGTGCAGAAGCACGGCCGGGCGCGTTTCATCGAGATCCATATCGTGCTGCCGGCGGACTATCCGCTGCAGAACGTGGCAGCGCTGGATCGGTTGCGCGAGGAGATCTCCGACCAGCTGGGCGAAGCCGATGCCGCGCGTTGGCTGACCATCAGCTTTACCGGGGATCGCAAGTGGATCGTCTGATCGGCGTTGCCTGCTTCGCGGGCAAGCCCGCTCCTACAGGCGCAAGGCGTCAGGCGAAATAGTCCGCCAGCCCGCGATAGCAGGTGGCCAGGTGGTAGGGCGTGGTGGACGGCATGTCCCGCCGGCTGACCGTGCCCTGGCTATCGAGGCACTCATTCCAGCCCCGGGCATGCAGGAAATGCGCTTGCAGCGCCTGGAGCTGGCGTAGCAGGGTGGCCTGTCCGTCCGGACGCAAGGTCAGGGCGCGAAGGTATTCGGCCTGGGCCCAGATGCGCTGGGTGGCGTCCTTGACACCGGCCTGGGGCTGCAGTTCGAGCATGGCGCAGACGGCGCCGCTGTCCGGCGCTACGCCAAGCTGCTCGGTGAAGGCGAAAGCCCGCTCCAGCGACTGGTGCAGCGCGCTGCCGCGCAGCAGGGGGGACGAGGCGAGGAGGAAGTACCACTCGAACTGGTGCCCGGGCTCGAACCAGTTATCCACAGCCCCTAGCGGTTTTTCCAGCATCACCCCCTGCTGAGGCTCGATGAAGTGCTGCTGCATGGCCTGGCACAACTTCAGCAGCGCATCTTGCACCGCCTGGTCCTCGCGCACCTCAAGGGTGGCGAGGAAGGCTTCGGCCAGGTGCATCAGCGGATTCTGCAGCGGGCCACAGCCCAGCCTCGACCAGTCCTGGTCGAGGCTGGCTTCGTAGAGGCCGTCGCCCCGGGCAAAGCGCTGGGCCACTACTTCCAGGGCGGCGTTGAGCACCGACTCCACCAGCGGTTCGCGGACCTTGGCCCAGTAGTGGGCACAGGCGAAGAGAATGAACGCGTGGGTGTAGAGGTCCTTGCGCCGATCCAGCGGCGCGCCGTCGGCATCGATGCTGTAGAACCAGCCACCGTGCTCGGCATCGTGGAAGTGCCGCTGCAACGAGCGGAACAGTGCGGCGGCACGCTCTTCGGCAAAGGGCGCGGCGGCATCGCCGATCAATTGGGAGAACAAATACAACTGGCGGGCGCAGGCCATGGCCCGGTAGCGCTGCGGCGGCAGCGGCCGCTGCTCGGCATCCAGCGCCTCGAACGGCAGGGCCAGTTGCGGATTCCAGCCCGGGCCTTGCCACAGCGGCACTATCACCTGGTGGAAATGCTGCTGTACGGCTTTGAACAGCGCGTGCGATTCAGGCGAGGAGGCGGAGCGGGATACATCGGGCATTGGCTGGCGTCGTCACGGCAGATTTGAGTGCGCAACATGTTACCAGAGAAGCCCCGCAAGGCGGCTCGCCCGCCGAGCACGACAGCCTGGAAGGCGCTGGCTTGCCGCCAGCGAAGGCATCCGAAAGATCACCACAGCCTCGTAGGAGCTGGCTTGCCAGCGAACGAACCCCGCAAGACCGCCTTCGCCGGCAGCAGAGCGCCTAGCTCAGCCCGCCAGCAACCACACGCCTGTGGCGGCCGATGCCGCACCGGCCACGCGCACCAGCGGCGCCGCCGCCTGCGGCAGTACCCGCACCACGGCATAACCGGCGGCATGCAGGGCCGCGGTGGCCGCGACAAAACCGGCGGCGTAGGTCCAGGGGCTGGACATGTCCGGCAGCTCCAGGCCGTGGGCCACGCCGTGGAACAGGGCAAACAGCGCGGTGGCGGCGAGCGCCAGGCTCAGCGGCGGACGCACGGCCAGGGCCACGGCCAGGCCCAGGGCCAGGACCGACGCGGCGATGCCGTTCTCCAGGGCCGGCAGGTTCAAGCCTTCAAAACCCAGCAGGCCACCAATGAGCATGGTGCCGACGAAGGTGCAGGGCAGCGCCCAGCGCGCCGCGCCTTGCTGCTGGGCCGCCCATAGGCCGACGGCGACCATGGCCAGCAGGTGGTCGAGGCCGCCGATGGGGTGGCTGATGCCGGCCAGCAGGCCGTTGTCGCCGTGGCCCGGATGGGCGAAGGCCAGGGCCGGGGTCAGCAGCAGGGCCAGGGCCCCGAGGATGGATTTTAAGGTCATGGGTGGCTTCCTTGTTCAGCGGATTGGAATAGGGGATCAGGCCGCGGTCAGCAGGCCCTGGCGTTCGATGAAGGCGATGATGTCTTGCAGGCCCTGGCCGGTTTTCTGGTTGCTGAAGACGAACGGCTTGCCGCCGCGCATGCGCTGGGTGTCGCTGTTCATCATCTCCAGGGAGGCGCCCACCAGTGGCGCCAGGTCGATCTTGTTGATCACCAGCAGGTCGGACTTGCAGATCCCCGGGCCGCCCTTGCGCGGCAGCTTGTCGCCGGCGGAAACGTCGATCACGTAGATGGTCAGGTCCGACAGTTCCGGGCTGAAGGTGGCCGAGAGGTTGTCGCCGCCGGATTCCACCAGGATCAGGTCGAGCCCGGGAAAGCGCCGGTTCAACTGGTCCACCGCCTCCAGGTTGATCGAGGCGTCTTCGCGAATCGCGGTGTGCGGGCAGCCGCCGGTTTCCACGCCGATGATCCGCTCCGGGGCCAGGGCCTGGTTGCGCACCAGGAAGTCGGCATCCTCGCGGGTGTAGATGTCGTTGGTCACCACCGCCAGGTTGTAGCGTTCGCGCAGGGCCAGGCACAGGGCCAGGGTCAGGGCGGTTTTGCCGGAGCCCACCGGGCCGCCGATGCCGACACGCAGAGGTTGTGCGTTCATGAGTTTCTCCTAGGAACGAAACAGGCGGCTGTATTGGCGCTCGTGGGCCATGCTCGCCAGGGACAGGCCGAAAGCGGCACTGCCATGTTGGTTGGGGTCAAGGTTCGCGGCGTGATGCTGGGCCTGTTGCAACAACGGCAGCAGTTCGCTGGTCAGGCGTTGTGCGGCTTGCTGGCCCAGGGGCAGGGTCTTCATCAGCACCGCCAGCTGATTTTCCAGCCAGCTCCAGAGCCAGGCGGCCAGGGCATCGGCGGGGCTGATGTTCCAGGCGCGGGCGGCCAGGGCCCAGCCCAGGGCCAGGTGCGGTTCTTCCTGGTGTGCCAGCAGCTCCCGGGCGCCAGCGTCGAGTTCCGGCAGGCCTTCCAGCAGTTGCTTGAGGGAATAGCCCATCTGCCGGCTTTCCTGGTACAGCTCGCGGGTTTCGCGGCTGGCCCGGTGTGCTTCGCACAGTTGCTGCAAGCGGCCCCAGTCCTGCTCGGCGGCGGCTTGGCAGTGGGCCAGCAACAGCGGTGCTTCGAAGCGCGCCAGGTTCAGCAGCAGTTGGTCGCCGATCCAGCGGCGGGCGCTGTCCGGGTCATGCACGCGCTGCTGTTCCACGGCCATTTCCAGGCCCTGGGAATAGCTGTAGCCGCCAATCGGCAACTGCGGGCTGGCCAGGCGCAACAGGGCCCAGGCCGGGTTCATGGACGGGCGCCGAACTGGTGCAGGCGTGGTGGATAGTTGAAGTCTTCATCGCCATGGCGCGAATGATGGTGGCCGCCGCCATAGGCGCCGTGCTCGGGCTGGAACGGTGCCTCGATGGTGGCGGTGCTGGCTCCCAGCTGTTCGAGCATGGCCTTGAGCACGTAGTCATCGAGCAGGCGCAGCCAGCCGTCGCCTACTTGCAGGGCCACGTGGCGGTTGCCCAGGTGATAGGCGGCGCGGGTCAGTTCGAAGGCATTGCGGCAGGTGACGTGCAGCAGGGTTTCCGGGCGGGCGCAGACTTTGACGATTCGCCCGTCCTCGGCTTCCAGGAACTCGCCGTCGTGCAGCGGCGGCTGGCCACGCTCGAGAAACAGGCCGACGTCTTCGCCCTCGGCACTGAAACAGCGCAGGCGGCTTTTGCTGCGGGCCTCGTAAGTCAGGTGCAGCTCGGCGGACCAGGCGTTTTGGGGGGCGGTTCTGCGGTGGATCACCAGCATCGGGGGAGCTTCCAGCTATGAGCGATGCACAAGCCAGAGCAAGGGCCTTGCCAATCGCTCGGAGGAGAGGAAAACCCCTTTGTCGACACCGGAACTGCGCGTGAAAAAGGGGCAAAACCCTGTTTTATCTTGTTACAAAATGGCGCACTGTGCTGATTTATAGCACCGAGTTGGTGCGCCGGAAATATTTTTGCTGCAATCCGGTGCCGGTCGGACGAGCAGGCGCAAACGCGCGATCCAGAGCGTGGCCGCCTATTGAGAGAGGAGTAGGGGAAGGCTGTGTTACTCGGTGCTGCCCAGGCCTTGCCAGTGTTTCAGGCCGATGAAGATGAAGCGCAGTTGCTGGGTGATCTTGGCCTGGGGCGTGAGGTGCTCGGGCAGGGCCTGAGCCGGCGGATCGATGATGTCCGGCAGGGTGGCGAACACGCTCTTGACGATCAGGTCGGCCATCACCCCGAGATCGGCGGCATTGAGGTGCTGCAGCTTGGGCATCAGGGTCAGGTCGGCCGCCAGGTCGGAGCTGATGTTCTCCCGCAGGCTGGCAATGGCCTGGCGTACCGGCAGCGAGCCGCCGTATTGCTCGCGGGCGAGAAACAGGAACTGCGCGCGCTTGGCTTCCACCACATCGAGGAAGATCCGCACCGAGGCGTCGATGATCCCGCCCATGACAAATTCGTTGTGGCGCACCAGGCGGATGGTTTCGCGAAAGGTCTGGCCGACCTCGCTGACCAGTTCCAGGCCCAACTGGTCCATGTCGCTGAAGTGCCGATAGAAACCGGTGGGCACGATACCGGCGGCTTTCGCCACTTCCCGCAGGCTCAGGCTGCCGAAACCACGACCACACTCCATCAGATGCCGGGCGGCATCCATCAAGGCATTACGGGTCTGTTGCTTCTGTTCGGCGCGGGGCAGCATCGGCGGGTTATTTCTTTGCTCAAGAGGAGCGGCGCACTCTAGCAAATCAACTTTGCCGGCGTCGAACCTGCGTCAGGCGAGGACAGGGAAGGCAGGGGGTGACAACGGGATTCCATAAAAGCCAAAGCCCGATCCAGGGATCGGGCTTTTTTCGAGGGCCAGCATGGCCTCAGCTCGCTGCTTGATGACGTTCGGCCAGGCGATCGGCACCGCCTTCGGCAACGGTCTGGCCTTGAGGGGTGCGGCTGTAGCCGTCTTGCACCAGACCTTTCTCTTCCAGGCGATCACGGCCGCCTTCGGCAACGGTTTGACCTTGTGGGGTGCGATCGTAGCCATCTTCAGCGACGTTCTGACCTTGTGGAGTACGGTTGTAACCATCTTCGGCAACGTTCTGGCCCTGAGGGGTGCGATCATAGCCGTCTTCAGCGACGCTCTGGCCTTGTGGAGTGCGCTCATAACCGTCGGCAGCGACTTTGTTGCGTTCGATCAGGCGATCCGAACCGCCTTCAGCCAGGGTTTGGCTGAACACACTGTGGCTGGCCTTGACCTGCGGAGTGGCTTGTTCGGCGGCAGGCAGGGCGAAGGCGTTGGCGGCCAGGATGGACAGGGTCAGGCTCAGTAAGATGTGGCGTTTCATGATGGGTTGCTCCTTGGCAGGGCGATAAATTGGGTACGGAGCTAATGTTACCGCCGCTATTTCGATATAAAAGTTCATAACCACAATGGTAATAATCAACGAAATTGATTGTTTGCCCGCGAGGCTCTAGCCCGGGCCTTTGCGCCTATTGCGTTTGCACCGACGTGGGTATTTTCGACTCACTCATGCCTCGCGGCAGGGCAGGGCGAGGTAACACCTTGCTGTCCGATCGATCAGGAAATCGGTTTTTTTCGCCTGGCCCGGCACCCGGATTAAACCTGTGTGGGCTTTATCAGTCGTAGTTTTCATGGCCGGGGATTCTCCTCCGGCATTTCACCGATGCGTCGTGATTTGGCGCTCAGCTGTTTTCAGGAGCCTCGTGCAATGCCGCGCACTCGTAAAATTCTCGCCTGGACCGTCTGTGGTCTGATCCTGCTACTGGCCTTGCTGGTGCTGGTGATTGCCTGCTTCGACTGGAACCGGATCAAGCCCACCCTCAACGCCAAGGTGTCCGAGGAGTTGCACCGGCCGTTCGCGATCAATGGCGACTTGTCGGTGGCCTGGCACCGGGAACCTGAGGAAGGCGGCTGGCGCGCCTGGGTGCCCTGGCCTCACGTGGTGGCCCAGGACCTGACCCTGGGCAATCCGGACTGGTCCAAGGCGCCGCAGATGGTCGGCCTCAAACAGGTCGAGCTGCGCATATCGCCCCTGGCCCTGCTGGCGCGGCGGCTCAGCATCCCGCGTATCGATCTCACCGAGCCCGACGCGGCCCTGCAGCGGCTGGCGGACGGTCGCGCCAACTGGACCTTCAAGTTCGACCCCAAAGACCCTGAGGCCGAGCCTTCCAGCTGGACGCTGGATATCGGCGCCATCGGTTTCGACAAGGGCCACGTGACCCTGGACGACCAGACCCTGAACACCCAGCTCGACCTGCAAGTGGAGTTGCTCGGCAAGCCCATTCCGTTCAGCGATATCGTCGGTGACAGCGAGGCGCAGAAGGTCACTGCCAAAGGCGCCGAGCCTCAGGCCTATGCGTTCGCCCTCAAGGTCAAGGGCCAGTACCACGGACAGAAGCTCGCCGGCACCGGCAAGATCGGCGGGCTGCTGGCCCTGCAGGACGGCCGCAAGCCGTTTCCTTTGCAGGCCCAGGCGCAGATCGGCGCGACCCAGGTGGAGTTGCGCGGCAGTCTCACCGATCCGCTGAACCTTGGCGCCCTGGACCTGCGCCTGAAACTGGCGGGCACCAGCCTGGGCAACCTCTATCCGCTGACCGGCGTGACCCTGCCGGATTCGCCGCCCTATGCCACCGATGGCCGCCTGACTGCCAAACTGCGCGACCCGGCAGGCGCGACCTTCAGTTACCAGGATTTCAACGGCAAGATCGGCGACAGCGATATCCATGGCAACCTGACCTACGTGGCCAGTCAGCCGCGGCCCAAGCTCAGCGGGGCGCTGGTTTCCAACCAGTTGCTGATGAGCGACCTGGCGCCGCTGATCGGTGCCGATTCCAACTCCGCGCAGAAGGCCCGGGGCGGCGAAAGCAAGCAGCCGGCGGACAAGGTGCTGCCGGTGGAGGAGTTTCGCACCGAGCGCTGGGGCGATATGGACGCCGATGTGGAGTTCACCGGCAAGCGCATCGTCCACAGCGCCGATCTGCCGTTCACCGATCTCTACACCCACCTGGTGCTCAATGACGGCCAGTTGAGCCTGGAGCCTCTGCGCTTCGGCGTGGCCGGCGGCCGGCTGGATGCTCAGGTGCGCCTCAACGGGCAGGCCACGCCGCTGGAAGGCCGGGCCAAGCTGACCGCGCGCAACTTCAAGCTCAAGCAACTGTTCCCAGGGTTCGAACCGATGAAGACCAGTTTCGGCGAGCTCAACGGCGATGCCGACATCGCCGGCCGCGGCAACTCGGTGGCGGCCTTGCTGGGCAGCGCCAACGGTGACCTGAAGATGCTGATCAACGACGGCGCCATCAGCCGCAGCCTGATGGAAATCGCCGGACTCAACGTGGGCAACTACGTCGTCGGCAAGATGTTTGGCGACAAGGAAGTGAAGATCAATTGTGCCGCCGCCGACTTCGGCATCAAGAGCGGGCTGGCCAGTTCCCGGCTGTTCGTCTTCGACACCGAGAACGCCATCATCTACATCGATGGCACCGCCAACCTGGCCAGCGAGCAGCTGGACCTGACCATCACCCCGCAATCCAAGGGGCTGCGCCTGTTCTCCCTGCGTTCACCGCTGTATGTGCAGGGCAAGTTCAGCAAGCCCAGCGCCGGGGTCAAGGCCGTGCCGCTGGCGCTGCGCGGGGCCGGGATGGTGGCGCTGGGGGTGATTGCCGGGCCGGCGGCGGGGCTGCTGGCGCTGGTGGCGCCCAGCGGCGACGAGCCCAATCAGTGCGCGCCGTTGCTGCAGCAGATGCGCTCGGGCAAGGCACCGGTGACGGTGAAGCCGAGCAAGTAAGCGGCAGAGGAACTTTGCGGGCGAGCCCGCTCCTACCGGAGGTAGAGGCGGGCCGAGAGGGTGGCGCTACAGGTCGTTGAGGATATCGGCCATGTCGTCGGCGTGTTCTTCTTCCTGGGCCAGGATCTCTTCGAACAGGCGGCGGGTGGTGGGATCCTTGTCGCCGATGTACTGGATGATCTCGCGGTAGCTGTCGATGGCGATCCGCTCGGCCACTAGGTCCTCGTAGACCATTTCCTTCAGGTTGTTGCCGGCCACGTACTGGGCGTGGGAGTGCTTGGACAGCAGGTCCGGATTGAACTCCGGTTCGCCGCCGAGCTGGACGATGCGCTCGGCCAGTTTGTCGGCGTGTTCGGCTTCCTGGGTTGCATGTTCGAGAAACTCCTCGGCCGCCACGCTGGCCTTGAGGCCGGTGGCCATGAAGTAGTGGCGCTTGTAGCGCAGGACGCACACCAGTTCGGTGGCCAGCGACTCGTTGAGCAGGCGCAGCACCTGCTCGCGGTCGGCGTTGTAGCCTTCGGTCACGGCGCCGTTTTCCACGTGTTGGCGGGCCCGCTGCCGCAGGCTTTGCACATCGGATAAATGCTTGTCGCTCATGTCGATCTCCTGGGGGGCTAATCCGTTTGGCGTCAGGCTCTGCCGACCTGATCGCTACAGGGGGTGTGAGTCCCGGGGGCGGCAAAAAGTTTTATCGGATATGCCCGCGCCTTCAGTCCGCGCTGGGTGAGCGGCCGGGTGCGCCGCCGCGCGCCAGGGGCGGATGCCCGTCCCGCAGCGATTCCTCTTGTAGCCACTGGAGGAAGGCTTTCACCGGCGGGTGGCGTTCACGGCCCGGCACGCACAGGGCGCTGTAGCCGGCACCGTCCACTTGGACCTGCGGGCGATAGGGTTGCAGCAGGCCGCTGGCCACGCTCTGGGACACCAGGATGTTGCTCGCCAGCACCAGGCCCTGGCCGGCGATGGCGGCTTGCAGGGCGTATTGCTCTTCGTCGTAGGAGCGGATCAGTGCCGGGTCGTCGAGCCATTGTTCGCCGGCCAGGGTGCACCAGGCCTGCCAGCCGTCGGCGTAAAGCCGCGAGTTGCGCCAATGCACGCTGATCAGCGGCGGTCGCTGCTGGTGCGCGAGGGCCACTTGCCGGGGCGCGCCATAGACCGCGAAACGCTCATCGAACAGACACAGGCCATGGAGGTTTGGGTAGTCACCCTGGCTATAGCGGATCGCCACGTCGATGCTGGCGTCCTGCTGCAGGTCTACCACTTCGCTGCGGGTATCCAGGCGCAGGTTGATGCGCGGGTGCCGGGTGTAGAAGCGCCCCAGGCGCGGCACCAGCCACAGGGCGGCGAAGGCGGCGGTGGTGGAAACCGTCAACTGGGTGGCGCTGGGGCTGGGGCGCAGGCTATCGACACTCTGAGTCACCTCCAGCAGGGCGCCATGCAGGCTGTGGAACAGCCGTTCGCCGGCTTCGGTCAAGCGCACCTGGCGCGGCAGGCGCTGGAACAGCGGCACTCCCAGCCAGTGCTCCAGGCTGCGGATCTGGTGGGACACCGCGGTGGGCGTCACCGACAGGTCCTCGGCGGCGGCCTTGAAGCTCAGCAGGCGCGCGGCGGATTCGAAGGTACGCAGGGCGGTGAGGGGCAGATGGGCGAACATGTCTGGCTCCATGGGTGAGCTGGATTCATCTGAGAGAACTTTTGCTCATTTGTGCTGAAAACCCGGTGATTCTAGATTTGTTGCGGAGTAATCGGCCATTAAAGGCCATTGCAATCAATCCGCAGGAGAGTATCAAGATGAGTTCAATTCTTGTCATTCACGGTAGCCCACGGGGCGAGCGTTCCCATAGCCGGCGTTTGGCCGAAGAGTTTCTTCAGGCCTGGCAAGGGGCCAATCCCCTGGGCAGGCTTGTGCGCCGGGAAGTCGGGCGCGGTTCCCTGCCCCACGTCAGCGAGGCCTTTATCGCCGCGGCGTTTTATCCACAGCCCGAGGCGCGGCCGCTGTCGATGCAGGCCGACCTGGCCTTGAGCGACGAACTGGTGGGCGAGTTGCTGGAGCATCGGCGCCTGGTGATTTCCGCGCCCATGTACAACTTCAGCGTGCCCAGCGGGATCAAGGCCTGGGTCGATCACATCGTGCGCCTGGGGCTGACCTTCAACACCCTGCTGGACAACGGCGTGGCCCAGTACCAGCCCCTGGTGCAGGGCAAGAAGGTACTGATCGTCACCAGCCGTGGCGGTGGCGGCTTCGGTCCCGGGGGCGAGCACGAAGCGCTGAACCACGCCGACCGCTGGTTGCGCACGGCCTTGGGATTCATCGGTATCGAGGATGTGACCGTGGTCGCGGCAGAAGGCGAGGAGTCGGTGCCCGAGCGTTTCCAGCAGTCCTGTGCCGAGGCCCAGCAGCACCTGCAGGCCCTGGCACGCACGTTCTGAGGTGGCGCCATGGCCTGGATATTCCTGCTGCTGGCGGCGGCCTTCGAGGTCACGTTCGCCATGGCCATGAAGTATGCCGAAGGCTTTACCCGGCCCTGGCCATCGCTGCTGACGGTGGTCGCGGCGGTGGGTGGCATCTACTTTCTGACCCTGGCCATGCGCGAGTTGCCGGTGAGCGTGGCCTACCCGATCTGGACCGCCATCGGTTCCCTGGGCACGGTGTTGCTGGGTTGCCTGCTGCTGGGAGAAAGCCTGACCGCGGTCAAGCTGGTGTCGGTGGGGCTGATCGTGGCGGGAGTGATCGGGCTCAAGTAGCCGGACGGGGGCAAGGGCTGTCATCAGATTGTCGCCAAAGCGTCATGGAGGCTGCGATGGCCCGGGTTATGGTCTAGTTTTCAGCCAGTCCCGCCGCCTTTGCACAAGGATGTCGCCGCATGTCCCAAGAGCTTGCCACGCGTTACCCCCTGGTACTGGTCCCCGGCATGCTCGGTTTTGTCCGCCTGCTGCTGTACCCCTACTGGTACGGGATCATCCCGGCCCTGCGCCGGGGCGGGGCCCGGGTGTATGCGGTGCAAGTGTCGCCGCTCAACTCCAGCGAGGTGCGCGGCGAACAACTGCTGACCCAGGTCCAGCGGATCATGGCCGAAACCGGCGCCGCCCGGGTCAACCTGATCGGCCACAGCCAGGGCGCGCTCACCGCGCGCTACGCCGCCGCCAAGCGTCCGGACTGGGTGGCTTCGGTGACTTCGGTGGCAGGGCCCAACCACGGTTCCGAACTGGCGGACTACCTGGCACGGCATTCCCCGGCCCACAGCTTCAAGGGGCGCATTCTGAGTGCGTTGTTGCGGGGTATCGCGGCCCTGATGACGCTGCTGGAAACCGGCTATCGCGGGCCGAAGCTGCCGGTGGATATGCACGCCTCGCACCAGTCGCTGACCACCGCGGGCGTGGCCCTGTTCAACCGCCAATATCCCCAGGGGCTACCGACGACCTGGGGTGGCCAGGGTCCGGGACAGGTCGACGGCGTGCGCTACTACTCCTGGTCCGGCACCTTGCAGCCGGGCAAGACCAATCGCGGACGCAATCTGTTCGACGGCACCAGCCGCAGCTGCCGCCTGTTCGCCCGGACCTTCGTCCGCGAAGCCGGCCAGTGCGACGGCATGGTGGGGCGCTACAGCTCGCACCTGGGGCAGGTCATCGGCGACGACTACCCCCTGGATCACTTCGATATCGTCAACCAGTCCCTGGGCCTGGTGGGCAAGGGTGCGGAGCCGATCCGCCTGTTCGTCGAACACGCCCAGCGCCTCAAGGCCGCCGGCCTCTGACCTTCAGCCTTGCCCCGCAGGCGCCGGCTTGCCGGCGAACGGCCGCAGCACGGTGGTCCAGCGCTCCGACAGCACCACCCCGGCCAAGGTCAGCACGCCACCCACCAGATGAAACCAGGCCAGTTGTTCATGTAGCACCACGGCGGCGATCAGCGCCGTGATCAACGGCAAGAGGTTGAAGAACAGCGTGGTCCGGCTCGGCCCCAGGCGCACCACCGCCTGCATCCAGGCCAGGGGCGCGAGCATCGAGGCCAGCAGGCAGGCATAGAGCACCAGGGGAATGTTCTGCAGGGTCGGCCCGACTTTTGGCGAAGCCAGGAACAGCGGCAGCAATACCACCACCGCCACCAGCACCTGCAGGTACAGCAGCACCAGCGGTGGCAGGCGCAGCTGCCATTTTTTCAGCAGGGTGCTGTAAACCGCGTAGGCCAGGGTGGCCACCAGCATCATCGCGTCACCCAGGTTGACCCCGTGCTGCAGCAGCGCCGCCAGGCTGCCGGAGGACACCACCATCAGCACCCCGGCAAACGACAGCACCGCGCCCACCAGGGCCCCGGCGGTCAGCCGCTGGCCCAGGGCGGCGATGGCCATGGCCAGGGACATCAGCGGCATCAGCGACAGAATGATGCCCATGTTGGTGGCCGAGGTCAGGCTGGCGGCGAAGTAGGCCAGGCTCTGATACACCGCCATGCCCAGGATGCCGAGAATGGCGATGCGCCACAGGTTGGGACGGATCACCGGCCAGTGCTCGATCACCGGCTTGAGCATGAACGGAGTGAACAGCAGGCCGGCCAGCAACCAGCGATAGAAACCGATCTCCGCGGGGAAGATCGCGCCCACGGCGAGTTTGTTGACCACGGTGTTGCCGGCCCAGATAAAGATGGCCAGCAGGGGATAAGCGTATTGCATGCAAACAACCAGAAAATGTGTGAGGGCCGATTATCCGCCTGTCCGGATCAACGCCTATACTGCGAACCGGACAACCCGCCCCGACTTCCGGACAGCATGAGCAAAAAACACATCGACCTTCTGGATTTCCACGGGCTCCCCGCGCCGGTGTACTTTCGCTATGCCGACTTCGCCGCCCACAGCCATGCGCTGGAGCACCGCCATTCCTGGGGCTGCCTGGAGTATTCGGCCCACGGCGTGATGCACATGGAGATCGCTGGCCAGCGCTTCATGTCGCCACCGCAATACGCGGTCTGGGTGCCGCCGCAGACGCCCCACAGCTTCTACACTTCCCAGCCGATCAACTACCGGGCGGTGCTGCTGGCGCCGGAACTGTGCGCGGAGCTGCCACGGCAGGGCAGCACCCTGGCCATCAGCGAAATTCTCAAGGCAATCCTCAAGGACTTCGCCGCCCGGGACGTGCAGATCCCCGAGGGCGAGGCCGACCAGCGCCTGGCCCAGGTGGCGCTGGACCAACTGCGCCAGGCCCCGGTGCATAACTGTTACCTGCCCTATGCCCGCCACCCCGAGCTGCTGCGAGTGCTCCAGGCCCTGCAGGCCGATCCGGGCAACCACCAGCCCCTGGCCCACTGGGCGCAGCAGGCCCATGTCAGCGAACGGACCCTGGCCCGGCAGTTCGTTCGCGAGCTGGGCATGAGCTTTGGCGAATGGCGCCAGCGCCAGCGTTTCCTGGCGTCCATCGAGGCCCTGGACAGCTCGCGCAGCATCCAGGAAATCGCCTTCGACATGGGCTATAGCAGCGCCTCGGCTTTTATCGCGATGTTCCAGCGCCAGGCCGGTTGCACCCCCGAGCAATACCGCCGGGCCGGCCTGCAGAACAGATGAAGGTGTAACAGGCTTTGTCTACACTGCGCAGGAGGCCGTGCCCGTCGGCGCGGTGACAAGGAGAAAACTCCATGAAGATGTTGCGTATTCCGTTGTTGATGGTGGGCCTGCTGCTGTGCTCCCAGGGGTTTGCCGCCACCGCCCAGCAGAACAAGATGACCAGCTGTAACGCCGAAGCCACCGCCAAGAGCCTCAAGGGCGATGAGCGCAAAGCCTTCATGAGCACCTGCCTCAAGGCCGCCCCGGCTGCCGCCACTACCCCTTCCACGCCTCAGGAAAGAATGAAGACCTGTAACGCCGACGCCACTGCCAAGGCCCTCAAGGGCGATGCGCGCAAGGCGTTCATGAGTGATTGTCTGAAGAAGAAATAGGCCTCTGTCGGCGGGCCAAGGTATCGAATCTGTGACCGAACCTTGGCTTGCATCGGCTATTCTGGATTTTGTGGATCACGTAACTCATTATTTTTCAATGAGATAAATCCTATTTTTACCGTTCGTCGCTTTTTTATTATGTAAATTTTTTTACATTTACACTTTATTCCCTTCGAAAACAGGTGCCGGGATGCACCTCGCGTACGTTCGGTTTGCCGGTGTGCGTGATTTCAGGGAATGAAAGGCATGTCGCGTTTTGGCTTGTTCAGGCCTGTAGTAGCGTTTTGTGCTTTATCCGCGTCATTGGCCCTCGGCGCCGCGCCGTTGCAGACGCCGGGTGATCGCGACTTGATCCGTGATCGCCAACAGCAGTTGCTGCAAGAGCAGCAGAAGCGTCTCGACGAACTCCAGCAACTCCCCGGCAAGACCTTGCCCACCGAGCCTGCCCCGCAACCGGGGGAGCAGCGCTGTTTCACCATCAGGACCGTGACGCTCAAGGGTGCCGACCACCTGAGCGCCGCCGACCGCGAACGCCTGGTGGCGCCCTATCGCGATCAGTGCCTGTCGGTGGCGCAGATCAATACCCTGCTCAAGGCCATCACCCACCACTACCTGCAGCAGGGCTATGTCACCACCCGTGCCTACCTGCCGGCCCAGGAACTGGCCGCGGGGGAGCTGACCATCGTGGTGGTCGAAGGCCGCCTGGAAAGCCTGGACAGCTCGGCCCTGGCCAGCTCCCGGGAACTGGCCATGAGCTTTCCCGGCACCACCGGCGAGGTGCTCAATCTGCGGGAACTGGAGCAACTGGTGGACCAGTTGAGCCGCCTGCCTTCGCGCCAGGTCGAACTGGAGCTGGCCCCGGGGGAGAAACTGGGCGACAGCCGCGTCGGCCTCAAGGGCCAGCGCCTGAAACCCTGGCGGGTGACGGCCACCCGCAACAACGGCGGCGACAAGAGCACCGGTGAACAGCAGGCCGGCCTTGGCCTGGACTGGGACAGCCCCCTGGGCCTGGCGGATCAGCTCAGCCTGCGGGCCAACCAGGATACGGTCAGCGACCGCTGGCGCCATTCCGACAATCAGAGCCTGTACTACAGCCTGCCCTGGGGCTGGTGGACCGTCAGTTATTCCTACAGCCAGAGCTACTACCGCACCCGCAATGACAGCACCGGCTTCAACTTCGCCATGGATGGTGACAGCACCAACCAGCAGTTGCGTGCCGAACGGGTACTGCACCGCGACAACCTGAGCAAGACCGGCATGAGCCTGGGCCTGAGCCAGCTGCGCACACGCAACTACATCGACGACAACCTGATCGATGTCTCCAGTAACCGCATCACCGAAAGCCAGCTGGGTTTCAACCACGGGCGGCGCATCGGCAATGCCCTGGTCAACGCCGATATCGGCTGGCAGCAGGGCATCGGTGCCCTCGACGCCCAGGGCCGCGGCAATCCCCATGGCAGTGAGCCCGTGGCCCGTTACAACAAATACAGCCTGACCCTCAGCTACCTGCAGCCCTTTCGGCTGTGGGACGAGAACTTCAGCTTCGACAGCCTGGCCACTGGCCAGCGCAGTGAGGATGTGCTCTTCAGCCCGCAGCGCATCAGCCTCGGCGGGCTCAATTCGGTGCGCGGCTTCCAGGACCAGACCCTGTCCGGCAACAGCGGCGGTTATTGGCGTAACCAGCTGCGCTGGCGCCGCGCGGTGACCTGGCCGGCGCTGCAACCCTTTGTTCAGGAATACGGCATGGCCTTTGCCTATGACGTCGGGGTGATCAAGGCCGATCGCTACAACCATGACGCCAAGGGGCGCATGAGCGGCAATGCCCTGGAATTCAATGCCCGCGGCCAGTACCTGGCCGCATCCGTCAGCTTCGCGCGCTCCCTGGAGCGGCCGGCAATTATCGAGAGGCGAGAGCACCCGGTGTACTTCCGGGTCGACCTGTTCTTCTGACTCGCCCGCCACGTTATTCAATGGATGATTCGCACATGGACGTACGCAAGCCTTTTGCCCAATGCATTGCCCTGTCGCTGTCGGGGATCCTGTTTCTCAACCCGATCGTCAGTGTGGCCGCCGGGCTGACTCTGGACCCGGCCGCTGGCGGTAACGCCACCATTGGTGCGGCGGGCAACGGCGTACCCATCGTCAATATCAACGCCGCCAATGGCGCCGGTTTGTCCCACAACAAGTTCAGCGAATACAACGTCGGCAGCAACGGGCTGATCCTCAACAACGCCACCGGTTCGACCCAGAACACCCAACTGGGCGGCTACATCATCGGCAACCCCAATCTCAAGGGGCAGGCGGCCCAGGTCATTCTCAATGAAGTCACCGGCAGCAATCGCAGCAAGCTGGCGGGATACACCGAGGTCGCCGGACAGTCGGCCCGGGTGATCGTCGCCAACCCCCATGGCATCACCTGTAACGGTTGCGGCTTCATCAACACTCCGCGGGCCACCTTGACTACGGGCAAACCGGTGATCGAAGGGCAGAAGCTCGATCGCTTCCAGGTCGACGGCGGCGACATCAGCATCGAAGGCGCCGGCCTCAATGCCAGCAACATCGATCAGTTCGACCTGATCACCCGCAGTACCAAGCTCAATGCCGACCTGTACGCCAAGAAGCTCAACGTCATCACCGGGCGCAACGACGTCAAGGCCGACGACCTGAGCGTCACGGCCCGGGACGCCGACGCCAGCGCCAAGCCGGAGCTGGCCATCGACAGCTCGGCCCTGGGCGGCATGTACGCTGGGGCCATCCGCCTGGTGGGCACGGAAAAGGGCGTGGGCGTGAACATGTCCGGGGAAATGGCGGCCAGCACCGGGGACATTCAGATCGATGCCAACGGCAAGGTTACGGTGGCCGGCATGGGCGCCAACCAGGCCATCGCCATCAAGGCCCAGAGCATCGAACTCAAGGGCAAGGCCTATGCCGGCAGTGAGGCGACCCTGCAAGCCGCCGAGCAGATCCAGGTGCAGACCAGCCTGGCGGCCCGAGATCGGGTGCAGGTGGTGGACGCAGCGCGAGTGGTCAACCACGGCATCATTGAAGCCGGGGTCAACAGCGATAACAGCCGCAACGATCACGGCGAGGTCAAGCTCAACGCCGAGCACCTGGAGAACCACGGCAAGGTACTGGCCAGTCGCAACCTGGAACTGACCGCGCGGCAGGCCCTGAACAACCAGAACGGGGTGATCCAGGGACCCAAGGTCGAAGTCAAGGCCGCGCGGCTGGTCAACCAGGGCGAGCAGGCCCGGATACTGGCGTACAACGAGCTGGTGCTGACTACTCCGGCCATCGCCAACCTGGGGGGGCTGATCCGTTTTGGCGAGCGCCAGGCCGCCAGCCTGACTCTGGACAGCCTGAACAACAATGGCGGACGCCTGGAAGTGGCGAGCGCCGAGCTGACTCTCAATGCTCGTGAGGTGAGCAACCAGCAGGGCTCGATGATCGCTGATCAGATCGATATCAGCGCGGAGCGGCTGGACAACCGGAAGGGCCTGATCGGTGCCAGCCAAGGCAGCGCCACGTTCAAGGTCAGCGAGCGGTTGAACAACAACGGCGGTCGACTTCAGGCCCAGACCCTGCTGGAAACCCAGGGCGGGGAGTTGCTCAACCAGGGCGGCAAGTTGCTTGCCGACCAGATCAAGCTGGCCGGCAAGCGCCTGGACAACAGCCAGGAGGGCCTGATCAGCGCCGAAAAGGGCGCGTTGCACGTCAGCCTCGATCAAGACCTGATCAACGCCGGTGGCAAGCTCCAGGCCACGTCGCAGCTCAACCTCAAGTCCGCCAGTGTGGACAACCGCGGCGGTAATCTGATCGCCCCGCAACTGATCCTCAACAGCAGCGGCACGCTCGGCAACCAGGGCGGTACCCTCAGCGCCGACGACCTGGAGTTGCACACCGCCGACATCGACAACCAGGGTGGCCTGCTGCAAGGCAAGGACAACCTGCTGCTGGAGGCCCGGGACCTGGCCAACAACAAAGGCCGGGTGATCGGCAATGTACTGAGCGCCAACCTCGACAGCCTCAGCCAGAACCAGGCCGGGGTGCTGAGCGCCGAGACTGGCAAGCTGACGTTGACCGTCAAGCAGCATCTGAACAACGCCCTGGGGCATTTGCAGGCGAAGAACGGCGATGTGCAGATCGTCTCGGGCAGCCTGAACAACCAGGGCGGTGTGGTGGTGGGCAATCAGTTGCTGCTGACCAACAGTGGCCTTTTGGACAACCGTGGCGGGCAATTGGCCGGTGATCGGCTGACCGTCAGCACCCAGCGCCTGGACAATCAGGCCTCCGGCCTGCTGGCGGCGGGCAGCGATGGCTTGCTCCTGACATTGACGGCGGACGCTATGGCGCCGGGGCAACTGCTCAATAGCCAGGGCCGCCTGCAAAGCGATGGGCATATGCAGATCAACGGTGGGCAGTTGAACAACAGCGGCGGCGTACTGCTGGGCCGCAGCGTCGGAATCGATGCCGCTAGCCTCGACAACAGCGCCAAGGGCGCAGTGGTGGCCAGCCAGGGGACGCTGGATCTGCAGCTCAACCACGGTGCACTGAACAACAACGCCGGTGTCATCGACGCCGGTGAACAGAGGCTGCGAGTGACCCAGGGTGGGCAACTGGACAATCTGGGCGGCACCCTCAAGGGCAAGCGCCTGGAGGTCGAGGGCTCAGTCCTGGATAACCGCCAGGGACAATTGCTGGCCGGTAGCGATGGCTTGAACCTGGTCGCCGGCGGCCTGAACAACGCCCAAGGGATGATCCTGGCCCAGGGCGGCCACGGCGAAGTGACGCTGGGCCTGGGCACCCTGGACAACCGCGGCGGCACCCTGCAGGGCGCGAGCCTGGGGATCACCGCCGGGGCCGTGGACAACAGTGCCCTGAACGGCAAGGCCGGGTTGATCAGCAGCCAGGCCGGAGCGCTCAAGCTGGTGGTGGATCGCCTCACCAACCAGGCCGGCAAGCTCTACGCCAATGGTTTGCTGAGCAGCACCGGGCAGACTCTGGACAACCGCTTTGGCGGTGAAATCAGCGCCCGGCAGTTGGACCTGACGAGCGCGGCCAATCTCTACAACCAGGGCGGCCTGGTGGAGTCCGCCGGCTCGCTGCTGCTGGTGGGCGGCACCCTGGACAACAGCGCCGGTGGGCGCATCCGCGCGGTGGGCGGGGAGCAAAGCCGGATCACCCTGGGCGGCGCCCTGAACAACCAGGGCGGCAGCCTGGCCGTGGGCTCCAGCGCCTTCAACCTGAGTGCGGCCAACCTGAACAACGTCGGCGGGGGCGTCGAGCACGCCGGCAGTGGCCTGTTCAAACTCGACCTGGGTGGGCTCTCGGGCTTCCAGGGCCGCATCACCGGCCTGGGCCGGGGCGACTGGGACATCGGCTGGGTGGACCGCAGCGGCCTGATGCAGCTCAACGGAAACCTGGACCTGAGCATCGGGGGCGACCTCAACCTGAATGCCGGCGAACGCATCGCCAGCGCCAGTGGCCTGCGGGTGGGCGCGGCGACCCTGAACAACGCCGGGGAGCTGGCCAGTGACGGCTACCTGACCCTGGACCTGGGGGGCAACCTGAACAACAGCGGCCTGCTGTCGTCCCGGGGCAAGCTCACGGTGGGGGCCGGCAACCTCAGCCAGTACGGCGGCCGTATCGCCAGCGGCGGCGACACCGAACTGAACCTGCGTGGCACCCTGGACAACCTGGGGCGCCTGATCGCCAGCCAGAACCTCAACGTCTCCGCGGCGCAGATCAACAACCGCGGCACCCTGGGGGCCCTGGGGCAGATGCAGCTGCGTTCCGGCAATGGCATCAGCACCTCGGCGGACACCCTGATCTACAGCGGTGGCGACATGCTGCTGCGGGGCAACAGCCTGAGCAACAGCTATGGCGACATCTACAGCACCGGCAACCTCAGCTTCACCGCCCTCGACGGTGGTCGTGCGGCCCTGCTCAGCAACCGCTCCGGGACCATCGAAAGCGAGGGCGACATGAGCCTCAACGTGGCGTCGCTGCAAAACGCCATGGACAAGTACCAGGTCGGCGAAACCATTACCCAGCGCAATATCGTGATCAATTGCACTGACTGCTCCGGCGATCACTACACCTCCACCTACATCGTCAACACCACCTATGAAGGCACCCTGGGCGAGCACTCCGCCGGTGCGCGTCTGGTGTCCAACCGTGACCTGACCATCAATGCCGACACGGTGGAAAACGATCAGAGCCTGATCGCCGCCAACCGCGATGTCTCGATCACCGCCAACAATCTCTACAACCGCGGCCTGACCCTGAATCAACGGGTCGAGAGCATCAGTTATTTCCTCCATGGGGTTTCCCCGGGCGAGTTCCACGCGGCTGAACGGGCCACCCTGGCGTGGAACGCCGACAATGCCAATCGCGCGCCGGGCCAGCAGGACCCGCTGCCGACGGAGGTGACCCAGTACCCGATCTACCAACCCGCCAGCCACACGGTGATCAAGCCGGGCACCCAGACCGCCTACGCCTCCACCTTGCAGGCCGGCCAGCACCTGTACCTGCAGGTCAGCGGCACCCTCGAGAACGGCGTGCAGAACGAACAGAGCCGCGCCCAGCTCACCGGGCAGACGCTGCAGAACAACCTGTCCCAGGTCGGCGGCCAGGTGATCACCGTGAATGCCCAAAGCTCCGCGGCAGCCAACCAGGTAGCCAAGGACGTGCAGCGTATCGAAAAGGTCGGCGCCGACGGCACGACCCAGGTCAGCTTCGTCCCGGTGGATTTCTTCGGCGTGCCGTTCGCCGCCGTGGACCCGACATCGCTGTCGAGCTTCCGCGTGCCCCAGGGCGAGTACGGGCTGTTCGTCAAGAGCCAGAATCCCCAGGGCCGCTACCTGATCGAAACCAACCCGACCTTCACCGACCTGTCGCGCTTCATGAGCTCGGACTACATGCTCGGCAACCTCAACTACAACGCCGACCAGACCTGGCGCCGCCTGGGCGACGGGCTGTATGAAACCCGGCTGATCCGCGACGCCGTGCTGGCTCAGACCGGCCAGCGCTTCCTGGCCGCCGGGCTGACCAGCGACTACGACCAGTACCGCTATTTGATGGACAACGCCATCGCCTCCAAGGACCAGTTGCAACTGAGTGTCGGGGTGTCCTTGACCCCGGCCCAGGTGGCCTCGCTGACCCACGACATCGTGTGGATGGAAACCCGCGAAGTGCAGGGCGAAAAAGTGCTGGTGCCGGTGCTGTACCTGGCCCAGGCGGAAACCCGCAACCTGCGCGGCGGCAGCCTGGTGCAGGGGCGCGACATGACCCTGATCGCCGGTGGCGACCTGAGCAACGTCGGCACCCTGCGGGCCAGCAACGACCTGAGCGTGAATGCCAGCGGCAGCCTGTACCAGGGCGGCCTGATCGAAGCCAACGAGCGGGTCAGCCTGATGGCCCAGGACAGCGTGCGCAACGCCCTGGCCGGGGAAATCCGCGGCAACCAGGTCAGCGTCACCTCGATCAAGGGCGACATCATCAACGACCGCACGGCGGTGGCCGTGGGCTATGGTTCGGGCAGCCGCACCATCCTCGACCAGGGCAGCCAGATCACCGCGCGCCAGCAACTGGACCTCAGCGCCGGCCGCGACCTGACCAACCTCGGCCAGCTGGCCAGCGCCGGCGATGCCAAGCTCAGCGCCGGTCGCGATATCGATTTACTGGCCGTGCAGGACCACAGCTTCACCCAGAGCGCAATCCGTCGCGGCCTGGTGACCCACGACTCGGTGCAGACCCTGGGCTCCAGCGTGAGCACCGGTGGCAACCTGGAACTCAATGCCGGGCGCGACCTGGCGGTGGTCGCGAGCAAGGTCGACGCAGGCCATGACCTGTCCCTCAATGCCAAGCGCGATGTGGTCATCGCTTCGGCCCAGGACGAGCAGTCCTCGACCTTCAGCCAGAAGAAAAAAGGCTCCTGGGGCAAGAGCAAGACAACACAGGGCGCCGATTCCTCGACCAGCAACGTGGCATCCGAAATCAGCGCCGGGCACGACCTGATGGTCAACGTCAGCCAGGACAAGGATGGACGCATCAGCCTCAACGGCGGGCGCGACGTCACCGTGATCGGCAGCCAGCTCAAGGCCGGCAACGACCTGCTGGTGGGCGCCACCCGGGATGTCAGCCTGGTTTCGGCCCAGGAGCAGCAGGACAGCTCCTACAGCCAGAAGAAGAGCGGCAGCTTCGGCCTGAGCAAGAGCGGCAACAGCCGCACCTCCAGCACCACCACCCAGGTGGGCAGCGAGTTGAGTGCCGGCAACGACGCCGTGGTGATCGCCGGGACCAACGTCAACCTTTCGGCCAGTTCCATCGAAGCCAAGCGCGATGCCGAAGTACGTGCTGGGCTGATCGACAAGAACGGTGACATCAACCTGATGGACGCGGCCAACACCTCCAGCAGCCAGAGCGAGAAGTACAAGAGCAAGGTCGGCTTCTCCAGTTCCGGCAGCTTCACTTCGATCGCCTCGGCGAAGAAATCCGGCCAGGAAAACCTTCAGTCCCAGAGCGTCGGCAGTGTGGTCAGCGGTGGGCGTGACACCACCCTGCAAGCCTCCCGCGACGTCAACATGATCGGCAGCACGGCGGCGGCCGAGCGCAACCTCACGGTGGGGGCGGGCCGCGACATCAACGTTCTGGCCGGCAGCAACAGCTCGGACCAGAGCAACTGGAAATCCGAGAAACACGTCGGGCTGTCCCTGGAAAGCGATCGCAATGGTGTCACCGCGTTCCTGGGCAGCGAAGGCCTCAAGCAGAAGTCGCGCAATGCCGAGCAGACCGTAGCGCCGAGCCAGTTGCTGGCCGGGCAGGATGCAACCATCAAGGCCGGGCGTGACCTGACCCTGGAAGGCTCGCGCGTGGATGCCGGGCGCGATATCAACTTGCAGGCCGGGCGCGACATCAGCATCGACGCGGGCAAGGAAACCTCGATCCAGGAACGCAGCAAGAGCCGTGATCGCAATGGCCTGACGGTCAACGTCAGCCACAACTACGGCAACACCATGGATGCCCTCAAGGGCACCGGCAAAGGCGAGGACAACACCAGCAAGGCCTCCAGCGTGTTGAGCACCGTGGATGCGATCAACCAGTTCACCTCGGGCCCGACCACCGCGACCCACTTCGGTACGGCCAGCCAGTCCAGCAGTTCGCGCCAGGAAGTGCACGGCAGCAGCCCAACCAGCCTCGGGGCCGGTCGGGACATCAGTGCGGTGGCAGGCAACGACATCAACATTCGCGGTGGCCAGTTCGACGCCGGGCGCGACATCACCCTGGTGGGGCGTGACATCAATGTGGACGTGGCCCGCGGATCGATCTCCGAAGAGAGCAAGACCGCCCGCAGCCAGGGTGGCATCAACGGCCAGAGCGGCGGCGGCAGTGCCCGTGCCGGTATCGGTGGCAGCAACGGTGTGGCCAACGAGCAGATGCACCAGGGCACCAACACCCCGTCGGTGTTCCTGGCCGGGCGCGATGTCAGCCTTGAGGCGCGCAACAACCTGACCCTGATCGGGACCCAGGTCCATGCCGGTCGCGATATCGACCTGGGGGCCGGCAATGACCTGACCATCCGTGCTGCGCAGAACGATTCCAGCAGCGAGTCCAGCCGTCACAGCGGCGGTGGCGAAGTGGGCCTGGCAGTGGGCGGCAAGGACTTCATCTCGGTCTATGCCAGCGTCGACATGGGCAAGGGCCAGTTGGACCGGGACAACCAGCGGCAACAGAACGCCAATCTGGTGGCCGGCGACCAGCTGCGTTTCAGCAGCGGCAAGGACACCACCATTGCCGGCGCCACCCTGCGTGGTGGCGAAGTCATCGGCCGGGTGGGCGGCGACCTGACCGTGTCCTCGGTGCCGGACACCGGCAAGGTCAGCGGCAAGGAGCTGGATGCCAGCGTCACCGTGAGCATCGGCCTGGGCGGCGGTGGCAGCGTCAGCGGTTCCCTGGGCGTGGGCAAGACCACTGGCAATACCAACTGGATCCAGGAGCAGACCAGCATCACCGGCAAGAACGGCGTGGACATCCGCACCGAGAAGCACACCCAGCTCGATGGCGCGCTGGTCGCCGCCGACAACGGCAATCTCAAGCTGGACACCGGCACCCTGGGCTTCCGTGATATCTCCGGCCAGGACAAGGAGCACAGCTACTACGTCAACGCGGGTGGCACCTTTGGTTGGGGCGGCGGTGACGGCGCCAAGGCCACCGGTGGCAAGGACGTGGCCTTCACCACCGACAACAGCCAGGAAGGCAAGACCGGCGCCTCGGGCTGGAGCGTCAGTGGCTATGACTACCGCAAGGAGCGTGAGCAGGAAGTGCGCGCCACGGTGGGCGCGGGCACCATCACCGTGCGCAACGACGCCAAGACTGGCGCCGACTCCACGGCGGGCCTGAACCGTGATCCGTCACGGGCCTATGAGATCACCAAGGACAATGAAAAGCGTACCGACCTGTATGTGTCTCAATCGTCCCTGGAGGCGGTGGGCCATCCGGTGCAGACCCTCAATCAATGGGCCCAGGGGCTCAAGGACTATGGCAAGAATGCGTCGGCGGCTTTTTCCCAATACGGTGATCTGACCAAGGCGGCGGACAAGGCACTGGCAGACAACCCGGCATTGGCACCCCTGGCCTGGATACCGGGGTTCTTGCAGAAAGCCATGGATGAGTCGGCCTACTTCACCGGCGGAGTGATGCCGGGCGTCATCAGCCATGGCGGCGTCATCACCCAGGTCCCGGCGCTGCTGACGGGGGACATGAGCTTCTATCATGTGACGATGCAGTACAAAAAGGACAAAGATGGCCATGTCTTCATCGACCCGAAAACCGGCAAGCCGGTTATGGATGTGGATGCGACACGCGACAGCCTGAAGACCCTGCTGACACCTGACGGCAACGGCGCGGTGTTCACCAACGGGATTCAGAACTCGCTGGATGCGGCGCTGGTCAATGGCGGCATGCAGACCGGCCAGGACCAGTTCATGCAGGCCTATAACCCGGAACACGGCCTGCTGGGAGACCTGGTGGAGTCGCTGTGGGATGTGATGCTGGGCGGTGCCGTGCGTTCGGGGAACGCACGGCAGCTCAGCGACTTCCTTGGCGCCGGTATAGATCAGGGCAACAAGCTGGATGTCTTCGGGCACAGCCAGGGCGGCTTGCTGACGTACCGGGCCATTGCCGGGCTCAATTTCAATGTCAATGGCAATGCGGGCAGCATCCAGCTGTCGGGCGCGCCCGTCGGCTCGACGGACTTCTTCGCGGCAGCCAAGAATGCCGGGTTCGATATCAGTGAAGGGGCGTTCTTCCAGGTCAACCGGTCGACGTCGAGCATGCTTTTCAATACGTTGCCGGTGACCGATACAGTGTCCGACTTGCTGGGGCTGAATGCGTGGCACTCGTCCGATACGGTTACCCGATTCTTCGGGGCCGCGGCCACTACAGGCAAGTTGTTGGGCGCGGACAGTCCTCACTCCAACTACCTGTGTGTGGCCAAGGATATCTGCGGCGGGGCTAACAGCGGGCTGCAAGAGACCTTCAAGAAGACCGACAAGTACATCATCCCGACCTTGATCGATCAGTATGGCAACGACAAATTACTGGGTGCGCAATGAAGGCTGCACGGATAGCGCTGATAGTACTGACCAGTGGGTTGCTGCCGGCTTGCGGCGGCCCACCCCTGGTCTATGAAAATGCGCGCCTGGATTCCCGCATGCTGTGCACCGAGGGCGCGAAGCGGGTCACCCTGATGCAGCGCTACTCCTTCGATTTACCTGGGCCGTATCGGCATGCGCCGTGCGGCACCGTCACCGGTGGCTTCGACTATGAAAAGGGCCAGGACGCGCTGTCGGTCGGCACCTCCGGAACCTTCTCCTACGGCACTGTCCAGGTGACGGCTGGGGCGTTGTACATGCGCGTCAACAGCTTTCTCGATGGCTGGGGGGATGGTCTGCTCTATCCGCAGCAGGCCTTTCTTGAGGATCTGCTGGCCAGGCAGGCGCTGCCATCCCATACCGGTGTCAAGCCCAGCAGTCTCGACTGGGTGAGCATGCAGGGCTATCAATGCCTGCGCTCCTATGAGCGCTGGGAAGGGACCGCGGTGGGCATTCTCGAAGACAAGGTCAAGTACTGGTGCTGGGAACAGGAAAGCGGCCTGCAACAGCCTTTCTATGTCCATGCCGGCCAGCGCCTGCCCCTGGGGAGCAAGGGCTATGACCTGGATCAGGTGTTCATCGTGCCGTTCTTCCAGAGTCTGAAGATCAACCCCTTGCCGGCGCCGGTGCTGGCCAAGGCTCGAACCGATATTCAAAAGGCTTGTGCCCACATCAAGTCGCGCTATGACCAGAACCTGAGATGGGGCGATGACTACCCGGACAAGCGCCTGACGTTGACCCGCCTGCGCTACTGCGGCTACGACGTGCCGCTGCCCGATCTTTCAGCCCCGGTGCCTCAGGCCAAAACCGACTGAACCTTCGTCCGTCACAACACTCAAGTAGCCTGTAGGCCCGCATCCTTACGGCGCCTGCCACTATTCCTCAGGGGTGAAGGCTGGCAGACTGCCGGTCTTTTCCCCGCTGTCTGTCTTGAGGCTGTATGCCAACGTTTTCACAGCGTCATCTGTTGTTCATCAGTTGGATCATCATCTTCGGTGGCCTGTTGCTGGCCTTGCCCCTGCGTCTGTTGCCCAGCCTGTTGGCCGGTCTCTTGGTGTTCGAGCTGGTCAACATGCTCACTCCGCAATTGCAGCGGCTGATCGAGGGCCGGCGCGCGCGCTGGCTGGCGGTGGCGCTGCTGGGCACCCTGGTGGTCAGTCTGCTGACCCTGCTGTTCGCCGGGGCCATCAGTTTCCTGTTGCATGAAGCGGAGAACCCCGGCGCTTCGCTGGGCAAGTTCATGGTGGTGGTGGACAAGGCCCGGGGTCAGTTGCCGCCGTTCCTCGATTCCTATCTGCCGGCCAGCGCCGCCGAGTTCCAGGCCGCCATCGGCGCCTGGGCCAGCAAGCACCTGAGCGAGCTGCAACTGGTGGGCAAGGACGCGGCGCACATGTTCGTGACCCTGCTGATCGGCATGGTCCTGGGGGCGATCATCGCCCTGCAGCGCATTCCCGACCTGACCAAGCGCAAGCCCCTGGCGGCGGCGCTGTTCGATCGCCTGCACCTGCTGGTCCAGGCGTTTCGCAACATCGTCTTCGCGCAGATCAAGATCTCCCTGCTCAACACCTTCTTCACCGGGATCTTCCTGGCCCTGATCCTGCCGCTGTTCGGGGTCAAGCTGCCGTTGACCAAGACCCTGATCGTGCTGACCTTCCTGCTCGGCCTGCTGCCGGTGATCGGCAACCTGATCTCCAACACCCTGATCACCATCGTCGGTTTGTCGCTGTCGATCTGGGTGGCGGTGGCGGCGCTGGGCTACCTGATCTTCATCCACAAGCTGGAATACTTCCTCAACGCGCGGATCGTCGGCGGGCAGATCAGTGCCAAGTCCTGGGAACTGCTCCTGGCGATGCTGGTGTTCGAGGCCGCCTTCGGCCTGCCCGGAGTGGTGGCAGGGCCGATTTATTATGCGTACCTGAAGAGCGAACTGAAACTGGCAGGCTTGGTGTAACAGCAGCGGCAAGCTTGCAGCTTCAAGCCGCAAGCTAAAGCCGACTGCGCTCTTGCCTTTACTTGTGGCTTGCCGCTTGAAGCTTACCGCTGCCTTTATCCGTAACGTTTCTTGGCCTCGATCGCCAGGCCGCTGCCGATGCTGCCGAAGATGTTGCCTTCCACGTGACGGGCATTGGGCAGCATGGCCGCCACGCTCTGGCGCAGCGCCGGAATGCCGCTGGAGCCGCCGGTGAAGAACACCGTATCGACCTGACCCACGCCGACATCGGCGTCACCCAGCAACTGGGTGACGCTGGTGCGGATGCGTTCCAGCAGGCCGTCGATCGACGATTCGAACAGCGCCCGGCTCAAGTCGACGCTCAGGTCGCGCTCGATGCGGTCCAGGGCCACCAGGCGGCTTTCGGCGTGGGTCAGCTGGATCTTGGTTTCTTCCACTTCCATGGCCAGCCAGTGCCCGGCGCGTTGCTCGATCAGCTTGAACAGGCGATCGATGCCGCCGGTGTCCTCGATGTCGTAGCGCATGCTGCCCAGGGCCAGCTGGGACTTTTGCGAGTACACCGAGTTGATGGTGTGCCAGGTCGCCAGGTTCATGTGGTGGCTGGTGGGCATGTAGGCGCCGCTCTTCATCCGGCTGCCGTAGCCGAACAGCGGCATCACGCCCTGCAGGCTCAACTGCTTGTCGAAGTCGGTGCCGCCGACGTGCACGCCGCCGGTGGCGAGGATGTCGTCGTGACGGTTGTCGACGCCACGGCGTTCGGGGGACAGGCGCACCAGGGAGAAGTCCGAAGTACCGCCGCCGATGTCGACGATCAGCACCAGCTCTTCGCGCTCGATGGTGGACTCGTAGTCGAAGGCCGCGGCGATCGGTTCGTACTGGAAGGACACGTCCTTGAAGCCGATCTTGCGCGCCACTTCCACCAGGGTGTCTTCGGCTTCCTGGTCGGCGGCAGCGTCGTCATCGACGAAGAACACCGGGCGGCCCAGTACCACTTGCTCGAATTCCCGACCGGCGGCGGCCTCGGCGCGGCTTTTCAGCTGGCCGATGAACAGCCCCAAGAGGTCCTTGAAGGGCATGGCGGTGCCCAGCACGCTGGTGTCGTGCTTGATCAGCTTGGAGCCCAGCAGGCTTTTCAGCGAGCGCATCAGCCGGCCTTCGTAGCCTTCCAGGTATTCGTGCAGTGCCAGGCGGCCGTACACCGGACGGCGCTCCTCGATATTGAAGAACACCACCGAAGGCAGGGTGATCTTGTCGTCCTCCAGGGCGATCAGCGTTTCCTCGCCGGGGCGCAGCCAGCCGACGGTGGAGTTGGAGGTACCGAAGTCAATGCCGCAGGCCCGGGCCGGGGTGGCGTTGTTCATGTCTTTGGATCCGGTGAAAAAAACGGCCGCGCAGCGTACGCCAGTCGTCGCGCGTTGCAAAGGCCGACTATGTGCTAAATCGCAACCCGTGGTGCCTTGAAAGACTATCCTTGACCCCCAAACTTGCAGGCATGGGCCGAGCAGTCGTCCAGGGATCACAAGATCCGCCCGCGGCTGCCGATAAACTTCTGATGCGCCGTTCAGTCAGAGGATTGAGATTGATCAATTCTCATGCTGCCAGACCGAGCATGCTGTGCTGTACGCCGCGCGACTTTGATAACGGATGGTGACTCCCTCGATGGACTTCAAAGACTATTACAAGATTCTCGGCGTGGAGCCGACAGCGGACGACAAGGCGATCAAGGCCGCCTATCGCAAGCTGGCGCGCAAGTACCACCCCGACGTCAGTAAGGAAAAGGATGCCGAGGCCAAGTTCAAGGATGCCTCGGAAGCCTACGAGGCGTTGAAAAGCGCCGACAAGCGCGCCGAATACGACGACCTGCGCAAGTACGGCCAGCATGGCCAGCCCTTCCAGGGGCCGCCGGGCTGGCAGAGCCGTGGCGGCTTTGGCGGTGGCGACGGTGGTGACTTCTCGGACTTCTTCAGTTCGATCTTTGGTAACCGGGGGCCAGGATTCGGCGGCCCGGAACAGCGCCGCAGCAGCGGTCGTCGTGGACAGGATGTGGAAATGGAACTGCCGATCTTTCTTGAGGAAACCCTGTCGACCGAGTCGAAAAAGATCAGCTTCCAGGTGCCGCAGTACAACGCCGCCGGCCAGCACGTGAGCAACACCAGCAAGAGCCTGAACGTGAAGATTCCGGCCGGGGTCACCGACGGCGAGCGCATCCGCCTCAAGGGCCAGGGCGCGCCGGGCGTGGGCGGCGGAGCCAATGGCGACCTGTACCTGACCATTCGCTTCGCGCCGCATCCGAAGTTCGATGTCGAAGGCGAGAACCTGATCATCACTCTGCCGCTGGCCCCTTGGGAGCTGGCGCTGGGGACCGAGGTGGCGGTGCCGACCCTGACCGGCAAGATCAACCTCAAGGTTCCGGCCGGCAGCCAGAACGGCCAGCGCATGCGCGCCAAGGGCCACGGCCTGCTGAACAAGGCCGGCCAGCGTGGCTACCTGTTCGTCCAGCTCAAGGCGGTGATGCCCAAGCACACCGGCGACGACGTCAAGGCCTTGTGGCAGGAACTGGCGAAGAAGGCGGCGTTCGACCCTCGGGAAAATTTCTGATTCGACACTAGGAGGCGCCGATCATGAGCACCCTGATCGTTCAGCTGGACATGGAAGAATTCTGTGAAGTGGCCGACCTGTCGGCGGCCTACGTGATCGAAATCGTCGAGCACGGCATCCTCGAACCTCAGGGGACGGCGCCCCAGAATTGGCGTTTCAGTGACGTCGAGCTGTCCCTGGCCAAGCGCGCGGCCAAGCTGCGCCGCGACCTTGATCTGGAGTGGGAGGGGGTCGCCCTGGCCCTGGACCTGCTGGACGAAGTGCGGCAACTGCGGGCGGAGAACCAGATGCTCAGGCAGCGCCTGGGGCGCCTGCTGCTGGATTGATCTCCCTCATCGCGCAGGAGCCGGCTTGCCGGCGAAGGGGCCCTTGGGCCTTGCGCAATCCAGGCTGACGCCTTCGCTGGCCAGCCAGCTCCTACGAGGTGGCGCGGGAGACCCTTGGCAGGGTGATGGTGAAGGTGGTGCCGTCGCTCTGGCTGGAACTGACTTCGATGCTGCCCTGGTGCGCCGTCACCACTTCCTTGACGATGAACAGGCCCAGGCCAAGGCTGGTGCTGGTACTGCCCAGTTCCTCGTCGGCGCTGCGCACCAGCGGGTCAAACAGGGTGGCCAGGGCTTCCTGGGGGATGGGGGCGCCGTAGTTGTGAACGGTCAGCAGCACTTGCTCGGCGCCGCCGGTGAGGGTCACGGTGACGGTGCGGCGGTTGCTGCCGTGCTGCAAGGCATTGCCGATCAGGTTCTGCAGCATCTGCTCGATGCGGGCGCGGTCCCAGATGCCGTGGCTGTCCCCTTCAAAGCTCAACAGCGGCATGCAGTCGGGCTGGCCCGCGCAGGCTTCGTCCATGGCCGCCCTGGCCGCGCAGGCCAGGTCCATGGGCGCGGGGTCGATGGGCAGGCCGTTGCCCAGCCGACTGCGGACGAACTCCAGCAAATCGCTGACCATGGCGCCCATGTGTCGGGTGCCGGTCTTGATGCGTGAGACAAAGGCCTGGGCGTCCTCATCCAGCGGCACTTTGCGCGCCAGCATTTCGGTGGACATGCTCACCGCTTGCAGCGGCGCCCGCAGATCGTGGCCCAGAATCGCCAGGAAGATGTCCCGTGAACGGCTGACCTGCTCGGCATAGGCGGTGGTGGACTCGGCCAGGGCTTCGTCGATCGCCTCGTTGAAACGGATCATGTCCTGCAGGTGTTCCAGGTCCGGGGTTACCAGGCTGGCGACCCACAGGCGGATCACACAGGCCCGCAGGTGGCGGAACTCCGACGTCATCTGCACCAGATCGAAACCCACGTGATGGCGCAGTTCGCCATGGCAGGCGGCGGCCGCATCCAGGCTCGGCGACTTGTCCGGGCCTTCGCCCTTGGCCTTGGCCAATTGTTCCCCCGGGCTCTGGCTGGTGCGCATGTCTCGGGCGGCGGCCAGCAGAATCGACCGCGAGTGATCCCGCAGGTCACTGCGGGTCAGGTTGCCAGGGGCCAGGGTCCTGGCAAATTGTTCCCATTCATCAACGATTTGCTCAACGTGCTGGACGATGAAATCGGACAGGCGCATAGCCGGGCACCTTAGTGGGCAGAGAGTGGAAAGCGAGACGCATCTTAGCGCCATATCCATCGCTTCAACACTGTCCCTGCCCAGCGGCCGGTTGGGGTTCAGAAGAGGAAATAGCGCTGGGCCATGGGCAGCACATCCGCCGGTTCGCACCACAGCAAAACGCCATCGGCCTTGACCTGATAGGTCTGCGGGTCGACCTCGATGTTCGGCAGGTAGTCGTTATGGATCAGGTCGCTCTTTTGCACCGTGCGACAGCCCTTGACCACGGCGATGCGTTTTTTCAGGCCCAACTGTTGCGGCACGCCGGCGTCCAGCGCCGCCTGGCTGATAAAGGTCAGGCTGGTGGCGTGGCGGCTGCCGCCGTAACTGGCGAACATCGGCCGGTAATGCACTGGTTGCGGGGTCGGGATCGAGGCGTTGGCATCGCCCATCAGGCTCGCGGCAATCGCCCCGCCCTTGAGGATCAGGGTCGGCTTGACCCCGAAGAACGCCGGGCGCCAGAGCACCAGGTCGGCCCACTTGCCGACTTCGATGGAGCCCACTTCATGGCTGATGCCGTGGGTGATCGCCGGGTTGATGGTGTACTTGGCGATGTAGCGCTTGACCCGGAAGTTGCTGTTGCCCGGGCCATCGCCCGGCAGCGGGCCGCGCTGGCGGTGCATCTTGTCGGCGGTCTGCCAGGTGCGGGTCACCACCTCGCCGACCCGGCCCATGGCCTGGCTGTCGGAGCTGATCATCGAGAACGCCCCCAGGTCGTGGAGGATGTCCTCGGCGGCGATGGTTTCGCGGCGGATGCGGCTCTCGGCGAAGGCCACGTCCTCGGCGATGCTCGGGTCCAGGTGATGGCAGACCATCAGCATGTCCAGGTGTTCGTCGATGGTGTTGCGGGTGAAGGGCCGGGTCGGGTTGGTGGAGCTGGGCAGCACGTTGGCAAACCCACAGGCCTTGATGATGTCCGGGGCGTGGCCGCCGCCGGCGCCTTCGGTGTGGTAGGTGTGGATGGTGCGGCCCTTGAAGGCGCCGAGGGTGGTTTCGACGAAGCCGGATTCGTTGAGGGTGTCGGTGTGGATCGCCACCTGCACGTCGTACTCATCGGCCACGTTCAGGCAGTTGTCGATGCTGGCCGGGGTGCTGCCCCAGTCCTCGTGCAGCTTGAGGCCGATGGCCCCGGCCTTGACTTGCTCGATCAAGGGCTCCGGCAGGCTGGCGTTGCCCTTGCCGGTAAAGCCGATGTTCATCGGGAAGGCGTCCGCGGCCTGGAGCATGCGCGCCATGTGCCAGGGGCCCGAGGTGCAGGTGGTGGCGTTGGTTCCGGTGGCCGGTCCGGTGCCGCCGCCGATCATGGTGGTGACGCCGCTCATCAGCGCTTCTTCGATCTGCTGCGGGCAGATGAAGTGGATGTGGGTGTCGATGCCGCCGGCGGTGAGGATCATGCCCTCGCCGGCGATCACCTCGGTGCTGGCGCCGATGGCGATGGTCACGTCGGGCTGGATATCCGGATTGCCGGCCTTGCCGATGGCGGCGATGCGCCCGTCCTTCAAGCCGACATCGGCCTTGACGATGCCCCAGTGATCGATGATCAGCGCGTTGGTGATCAGGGTATCCACCACATCGCACGCCAGCAGTTGGCTCTGGCCCATGCCATCGCGGATCACCTTGCCGCCGCCGAACTTCACTTCTTCACCGTAGGTGGTGAAGTCCTTTTCCACTTCGATCCACAACTCGGTGTCGGCCAGGCGTACCTTGTCACCCACGGTGGGGCCGAACATGTCGGCGTAGGCCTCACGGGAAATGCGCATTCCTCGTTCCTCGGAAATGAGCGGCAAGCTTCAAGCTGCCAGCTGCAAGAAAAATCAAAAGACATCGATAGCGCTTCAGGCCGCAGCTGCTTGCTGCTTGAAGCTTGCCGCTCAGAGCTGCGTTCAGAGCTCACCCATGATGCGTCCGGCAAAGCCGAACACCCGGCGCTTGCCGGCCAGCTCCACCAGTTCCACTTCCCGGGTCTGGCCCGGTTCGAAGCGCACCGCGGTGCCGGCGGCGATGTTCAGGCGCATGCCGCGGCTGGCGGCGCGGTCGAAGGTCAGGGCGTCGTTGGTTTCGAAAAAGTGATAGTGCGAGCCGACCTGGATCGGCCGGTCGCCGCTGTTGGACACCTTCAGGCTCAAGGTGCGGCGCCCGACGTTGAGTTCGATCTCGCCGGGCTGGATCTGGTATTGGCCAGGAATCATAGCGGTTGTCCCAGGGTCTTGTAGTAGATGGCGGTAGGGGTGTAGGTGCCGTCCGGGCTCTGGCAGTAGTTGGGCAGTTCGCCGACCCGGGTGTACCCCAGGGCACGGTAGAACTCCTCCGCCGCCGAGCCGGCCTCGGTGTCCAGGTACAGCAGCCCGCGTCGGTGCTGGCGGGCGACCTGTTCCAGGGCGTTCATCAGTTGCTGGCCCAGGCCGCGCCGCCGGGCGCTGTGCAGCACCATGAGCTTTTGCACTTCGGCGCGGTTGCGCCCGTTGGCCTTCATGCACAGCGCCAATTGCACGCTGGCCAGGACCCTCTCGTCATGCACCACCACCCACAGCAGCAGGCTGCCGTCCTCGACCCCGGCCTGCACGCTGCTGAGGTAGGCCCGGGCCTGGCTGTCATCCAGGTCGGCCATGAAGCCGACGGACGCGCCGTGTTGCACCGAGTCCAGCAGCAGGTCGATAAGTCCCTGACGGTAATGGGCAAAGCTTTCTCCATGGACTCGGCGCAGTTGGGCGGCGTTCATCGAGAGGTCACTCCTGGTGAGGGGCGGGCGGCAGTGCCCCGGGGTTGAGAGTCAGTTGCATGAAGGTCAGGTCCAGCCAGCGCCCGAACTTGGTGCCCACCTGGGGCATCTGCCCGGTACTGATGAAACCGAGGCGCTCATGCAGACGGATCGAGGCGCTGTTGGCGCTCTCGATGGCGGCCACCATCACGTGCTTGTCACAGCCACGGGCGCGTTCCAGCAGCACCGCCATCAGTTGTGGACCCAGGCCATTGCCGCGCTGGTCGCGACGCACGTAGACCGAGTGTTCCACGGTGTGGCGAAAGCCGTCGAAGGGCCGCCAGTCGCCGAAGGAAGCGTAGCCGAGCACCTGCTCCTCGGCGTTGACAATCACCAGGATCGGATAGCCCTGGCCCTGGCGCGCGCTGAACCAGGCCTGGCGGTTGCCCAGGTCAACCGGGGTGTCGTTCCAGATCGCCGTGGTATTGAGCACGGCGTCGTTGTAGATGTCGCGGATCGCCGGCAGGTCGGCGTGCAGCGCATCACGGATGCGATAGGTCATGACGCGGCCTCAGGCGATGGGTTGGTGGACAGTGACCAGCTTGGTGCCGTCGGGGAAGGTGGCCTCCACCTGGATCTCCGGGATCATCTCCGGGATGCCTTCCATTACCTGTTCGCGGCTGAGCAGGGTGGTGCCGTAGTGCATCAGGTCGGCCACGCTCTGGCCGTCCCGGGCGCCTTCGAGCAGCGCGGCGGAGATATAGGCCATGGCTTCCGGGTAGTTGAGCTTGAGGCCGCGGGCCAGTCGCCGCTCGGCCACCAGGCCGGCGGTGAAGATCAGCAGCTTGTCTTTTTCGCGTGGGGTCAGGTCCATCGTGATCGATCCGTCGTTGGGCAGTTTGAAAAGGGCAGGTGTTTCATGTGTTCCAGATTCTCGGTGGCACGGCCTCGCGGCCCAGCAGCGCCGGGCGCAGCAGGCGCCACAGGTCGATGAGCCAGGCGCGGGCCAGTAGCGCCTCGCCGGCCAGGCAGCGGGCCACCAGCAGCCCCGGCAGCTGGCTCAGGTCGCCGCGTACCGGATGCTGCAGAGAGCGGCAGCGCTCCAGCAGTGGGCTGTCGATGTCACCGGTCACCAGCAAGGTGGCGAACACCGGCTGGCCGTCCAGGCCGATGGGCGAATCCAGCAGGCCGTCGTCGCCGCTGATGCGCTGGCGCTCATGCCACAGCGGCCGGCCGTCGCGGCGGATATCCAGGTGGGCCTGGAAATGTCCGTGCTCGAAGCGCTCGCCGCTGGCCGGGCGGCCGAGGGCGACGATGTCCCAATAGAACAGCCGCGCATCGCCTTGCAGGTCGATCCGGGTCGTCAGTTCGGCCTGGGCGGCGCTGAAGACGATGGTTTCCTGGGGCAGCCATTCCAGGGTCGCCCCCGGCGCTACCTGCAGGTCCAGGGTCTGCCCGGCCGGGCTGTTGGCGCGATACCACTTGGCGGCGCCAGGGCTGGTCAACTGGGCCCAGGCGTCGCGCTCGACCCGGGCACTGATGGCCAGCCGGTCGCCGCCGGCGATGCCACCGGGCGGGTGGACGATGATGTGCTGGCAGACCTCGGGGCCTTCGGCATACAGGTGCTTCTGCACCCGCAGCGGGCCCAGGTGGCGGCGCAGGACCGGGCGCGTGCCGGCGCCGAAGCGGGCGTAGGCCAGTTCCAGCTCGGCGTGCCAGTTGGGGGTGAACAGGGCGGTGGCGGCAGGTGAGTTCATGCTGTGTGATTATCGTTAGGAGGCTACAGATTAGATCGTAACCAGGCCGCGTACACCGTCGGCCTGCATATTTTCCCCACGACCCTGCTGGATGATTTCCCCCCGGGACATCACCAGGTACTGGTCGGCCAGTTCGGCGGCAAAGTCGTAGAACTGCTCCACCAGCACAATCGCCATGTCGCCCCGGGCCGCGAGTTGCTTGATCACCGCGCCGATCTCCTTGATCACCGAGGGCTGGATGCCTTCGGTGGGCTCATCGAGGATCAGCAGCCGGGGCCGACTGGCCAGGGCCCGGCCGATGGCCAGTTGTTGCTGCTGGCCGCCGGAGAGGTCGCCGCCGCGGCGCTGCTTCATCTGCAGCAGCACCGGGAACAGCTCGTAGATGAAGGCCGGGACGGCCTTGGCTTCTTGCGCGCCGAAGCGCGAAAGCCCCATCAGCAGGTTTTCCTCCACGGTCAGGCGAGCAAAGATCTCCCGCCCCTGGGGCACGTAGGCGATGCCGGCCTGGACCCGTTGGTGTGGCTTGTAGCCGGTGATGGCCCGGCCCTCCCAGTGGACCGCGCCCTCCCTGGCCGGCAGCAGGCCCATCAGGCACTTGAGCAGGGTGGTCTTGCCCACGCCGTTGCGCCCGAGCAGGCAGGTCACTTCGCCGATCCGGGCCTCGAAGCTCAGGCCCCGGAGGATGTGGCTACCGCCATAAAACTGATGAAGCTGTTGGACCTGTAGCATGGGCACTCTCCGGGAAATGGCAGAAAATCAGTGATTAGTTGCAAGCTTCAAGCTGCAAGTAAGAGCGGGACCGATGCGCTTTGGCTTCTCGCTTGCCGCTTGAAGCTTGCAACTTGCCGCTGCTCCTATCGTCCGAGGTACACCTCGATCACTCGCTCGTTTTCCTGCACCTGATCCAGCGAGCCTTCGGCCAGCACGCTGCCCTGATGCAGCACGGTGACGTGATCGGCAATCGAGCCGACAAAGCTCATGTCATGCTCCACCACCATCAGCGAGTGCTTGCCGGCCAGGCTCTTGAACAGCTCGGCGGTGAACTCGGTTTCGGCATCGGTCATGCCCGCCACCGGCTCGTCCAGCAACAGCAATTGCGGGTCCTGCATCAGCAGCATGCCGATCTCCAGGAACTGCTTCTGGCCGTGGGACAACAGGCCGGCCTGGCGCCGGGCCGAGGGGCTCAGGCGAATCGTCTCCAGTACCTGGGCGATACGGTCCTGCTGTTCGCCACTCAGGCGCGCGCCGAGGCTGGCCCACACCGATTTGTCGGTCTTCTGCGCCAGTTCCAGGTTTTCGAACACGCTCAGGGCCTCGAACACCGTGGGCTTCTGGAACTTGCGGCCGATCCCGGCCTGGGCGATCTGCACTTCGCTCATCCGGGTCAGGTCCAGGGTTTCGCCGAACCAGGCCTTGCCCCGGGTCGGCCGGGTCTTGCCGGTGATCACGTCCATCAGGGTGGTCTTGCCCGCGCCGTTGGGGCCGATGATGCAGCGCAGCTCGCCAACGCCGATGTACAGGTTGAGGTTGTTGAGGGCCTTGAAGCCATCGAAGCTGACGCTGATGTCCTCCAGGGTCAGGAGGGTGCCGTGACGGGTGTTCAGGCCCTTGCCGGCGGCCTGGCCGAGGCCGATGGCGTCGCGGCTGCTGCCCTGGTCCTTGTTGGGTTCGAGTATGGGTTCGAGCATGAAGTCCGCCGTGGCCGTGACTCTCATTGTGCACCTCGTTTGTTCAGCAGGCCGATCACGCCCTTGGGCAGGTACAGGGTCACCACGATGAACAGGGCGCCGAGGAAGAACAGCCAGTATTCGGGGAAGGCCACGGTGAACCAGCTCTTCATGCCGTTCACCAGCCCGGCGCCCAGCAGCGGGCCTATCAGCGTGCCGCGCCCGCCCAGGGCCACCCACACCGCGGCCTCGATGGAGTTGGTGGGGGACATTTCGCTGGGGTTGATGATGCCCACCTGGGGTACGTACAAGGCTCCGGCCAGGCCACAGAGCACCGCGCTCAGGACCCAGACGAACAGCTTGAAGCCGCGCGGGTCGTAGCCGCAGAACATCAGGCGGTTCTCGGCGTCGCGCAGGGCGGTCAGCACTCGCCCGAACTTGCTCCGGGCCAGGCGCCAGCCCAGGTACAGGCTGCCCACCAGCAACAGCACCGTGGCCAGGAACAGCACCGCCCGGGTGCCGGGCTCGGTGATGCCGAAGCCCAGGATGCTGCGGAAGTTGGTGAAACCGTTGTTGCCGCCAAAGCCCGTCTCGTTGCGGAAGAACAGCAGCATCCCGGCGAAGGTCAGGGCCTGGGTCATGATCGAGAAGTACACGCCCTTGATCCGCGAGCGGAAGGCGAAGAAACCGAACACCAGGGCCAGCAGACCCGGGGCCAACACCACCAGGCACAGGGCCCAGAGGAAGTGGCTGGTGCCGGTCCAGTACCAGGGCAGCTCGGTCCACGAGAGAAAGGTCATGAATGCCGGCAGGCCGTCTCCGGCGGCCTGGCGCATCAGGTACATGCCCATGGCGTAGCCGCCCAGGGCGAAGAACAGCCCGTGCCCCAGAGACAGCAACCCGGCGTAGCCCCAGACCAGGTCCAGGGCCAGGGCGACGATGGCGTAGCAGAGGATCTTGCCCACCAGGGTCAGGGTGTAGGCCGAGACGTGCAGCGGGTGGTCGGCTGCCAGCAGCGACAACAGCGGCAACGCCAGCAACACCAGGAGCAGCAGTGCGCCGACGCCGAGCGTGACCCTGGGCCCGGCTTTCTGGCTGGCGGTAATCAGCAGTGGTTGGTTCATCAGTCGATCACCCGTCCTTTCAATGCAAAGAGTCCCTGCGGGCGTTTCTGGATAAACAGAATGATCAGCGCGAGGATCAGGATCTTGCCCAGCACGGCGCCGATCTGCGGTTCGAGGATCTTGTTGGCGATCCCCAGGCCGAAGGCCGCCAGCACGCTGCCGGCCAACTGGCCGACGCCGCCGAGCACTACCACCAGGAACGAGTCGATGATGTAGCTCTGGCCCAGGTCCGGGCCAACGTTGCCGATCTGGCTCAGGGCCACGCCGCCCAGGCCAGCGATCCCCGAGCCGAGGCCGAAGGCGAGCATGTCCACCCGGCCGGTGGGCACGCCGCAGCAGGCGGCCATGTTGCGGTTCTGGGTCACCGCGCGCACGTTCAGGCCCAGGCGGGTCCTGTTCAGCAGCAGCCAGGTGAGCAGCACCACAAACAGGGCGAAGGCGATGATCACGATGCGGTTGTAGGGCAGCACCAGGTTGGGCAGGACCTGGATGCCGCCCGACAGCCAGGCCGGATTGGCCACCTCGACGTTCTGCGCGCCGAACAGCAGGCGCACCAACTGGATCAGCATCAGGCTGATGCCCCAGGTGGCCAGCAGGGTTTCCAGTGGGCGGCCGTAGAGATGGCGGATCACCGTGCGCTCCAGGGCCATGCCGATGGCGGCGGTGACAAAAAACGCCACCGGCAGGGCCAGCAATGGGTAGAACTCGATGGCCTGCGGGGCAAAACGCTGGAACAGCCACTGCACCACGTAGGTGGAGTAGGCGCCGAGCATCAGCATCTCGCCGTGGGCCATGTTGATCACCCCCAGCAGGCCGAAGGTGATGGCCAGCCCCAGGGCCGCCAGCAGCAGGATCGAACCCAGGGACAAGCCGCTGAAGGCCTGTCCCAGTACCTCGCCCAGCAGCAACTGGCGTTTGACCTGGGCCAGGCTGGTCTGCGCCGCGGTGCGTACCGCGGCATCGGCTTCGACGCCCGGCTCCAGCAAGCCTTCAAGGCGGGTGCGGGCCAGCGGGTCGCCGGTTTCCCCCAGCAGGCGCACGGCGGCCAGGCGCACCGCCGGATCGCCGTCCACCAGTTGCAGGTTGGCCAGGGCCAGGCTCAGGGCGGCGTGCACGCCTGGGTCCTGCTCGGTGGCGAGCCGGGCATCGAGGAATTTCAGTTGCGCCGGCTTGGCGCTTTTTTGCAGCTGCCGGGCGGCATCGAGCCGGGTGCTGGCCTCGGCGGCGAGCAATTGATGACTGGCCAGCGTGGTGTCGATCAGGCCCCGCAGGCGGTTGTTCAGGCGCAGGGTCTTGTTTTCACCGGCGATGCTCAACTGGCCTTGTTGCAGGGCCTTGAGCAGTTCCAGGCGCGCCGGATCCGGCTGCGCGGCCCAGGTTTCCAGTAGCTGCGCCTGTTGGTTGGAGTTGGCCGCGACAAAGTCTTCGGCTTCACCGGCCTGGGCCACCCAGGGCAGCAATAGCAGGCAGGCGAGGATGAAACGGTAAAGGGCAGTGGGCATATCGATGTCCTTGAAAGCGCCTGGGTAACCTGTGGGAGCGAGCTGGCTCGCGATCCGCGCAGCGGCCAGCCGCGCGGTTTTCGTTGCAGGTCCTGTGGACCTCATCGCGAGCAAGCTCGCTCCTACAGGGACGGCGTCAGGTTCGGATCAGTTGCTCTTGACCGCGTAGTCAGGCTTCTTGTCGTTGCCCGGAATGAACGGGCTCCAGGGCTGGGCACGGATCGGCCCTTCGGTCTGCCACACCACGTTGAACTGACCGTCCGGCTGGATCTCGCCGATCATCACCGGCTTGTGCAGGTGGTGGTTGGTCTTGTCCATGGTCAGGGTGTAGCCCGACGGCGCGGCGAAGGTCTGCCCGGCCAGGGCCTCACGGACCTTGTCGACCTCGGTGGACTTGGCTTTCTCCACTGCCTGGGCCCACATGTGGATGCCGACGTAGGTGGCTTCCATCGGGTCGTTGGTCACCGCCTTGTCCGCGCCCGGCAGGTTCTTGGCCTTGGCGTAGGCCTTCCAGGCGGCGACGAACTTCTGGTTCACCGGGTTATCCACCGACTCGAAGTAGTTCCACGCCGCGAGGTTGCCCACCAGCGGCTTGGTGTCGATGCCGCGCAGTTCTTCCTCGCCCACCGAGAACGCCACCACCGGCACCTCGGTGGCTTTCAGGCCCTGGTTGGCCAGTTCCTTGTAGAAAGGCACGTTGGAGTCGCCGTTGACCGTGGAGATCACCGCGGTCTTGCCGCCGGCGGAGAACTTCTTGATGTTGGCGACGATGGTTTGATAGTCGCTGTGACCGAACGGGGTATAGACCTCTTCGATGTCCTTGTCGGCCACACCCTTGGAATGCAGGAACGAGCGCAGGATCTTGTTGGTGGTGCGCGGGTAGACGTAGTCGGTGCCCAGCAGGAAGAAGCGCTTGGCGCTGCCGCCGTCTTCGCTCATCAGGTATTCCACGGCCGGGATCGCCTGCTGGTTCGGCGCGGCGCCGGTGTAGAAGACGTTGGGCGACATTTCTTCGCCTTCGTACTGCACCGGGTAGAACAGCAGGCCGTTGAGTTCCTCGAACACCGGCAGCACCGATTTGCGCGACACCGAAGTCCAGCAGCCGAACACCACCGCCACCTTGTCCTGGGTCAGCAACTGGCGGCCCTTCTCGGCGAACAGTGGCCAGTTGGACGCCGGGTCCACCACCACCGGTTCCAGCAGCTTGCCGTTGACTCCGCCCTTGGCGTTGATCTCGTCGATGGTCATCAGCGCCATGTCTTTGAGCGAGGTTTCCGAGATCGCCATGGTCCCCGACAGCGAATGCAGGATCCCCACCTTGATGGTCTCGGCGGCCTGGACGGTCCAGGTCAGGCCCATCGCGGCAATCGAGGCCGAGAGGGTGAAAGCCTTGAGCAAACTACGACGCTTCATTGTGCGATCTCCATGAACTTTTGATTTTTTCAGGTGGTAGATGCGGACTGCTGAAGGGCTGTTTTGCAAGGGGTGTGCCGAGTCGCCGCGGGGCATGAAAATGTCGCTTCAGGCGCTGGGGCAGGGCGATCGATGCCCCAAGAGGAGGCCTGGATCTGAGGATGGTGCGCAGGGATGCGTCATTGTGGTGCTGCCGCACAGCGGCAGCCGGGGTCGGCCAGGGGCTTCAGTTCACCCCAGGGAAGGAGTCGACGTATTTGATGGTGAAATCGGGAAAGGAGTCGACGATCTGGATCTTGTAGTCGGGGTAGCTGTTGACGATCTTCCATTTGCCCGGCGCGTCGGCAAAGGAGTTGACCTGCTTGACCTTCAGGTCGGGAAACGAGTTCACCACCTTGACCTTGTAGTCGGGGAAGCTGTTGACGATCTGGATGTTGCCGTAGATTTTCGAGACGTCGACCGAAGTGCCGGCCTGGGCGCCAAGGGCGGTGCCGAGCAGCACGGCCAAGAGTGCAGTTCTGAACATGAGACTCATCCTGAGAGATCCAAGCGCGCGATCTTAAAGCACTGACGACGATTGTAGGAGCTGGCAAGCCGGCTCCTACAGCGGCGGGTGGTTCAGCGGCGACGCATCAGGCCGATGAAGAACAGCCCGCCAATGGCCGCCGTGGCCACGCCGATCGGCAGGTCCTCGGGGGCGATCAGGGTGCGGGCGGCGACGTCGACCCAAACCAGGAACAGGCTGCCCAGCAGCACGCACACCGGCAGCAAGCGGCGATGTTCGGCGCCCACCAGGCGCCGGGCGATGTGCGGCACCATCAGCCCGACAAAGCCGATGGAGCCGCTGATGGACACCAGCACTCCGGTCATCAGCGAGGCGATCAGGAACACCTTCAGGCGCACGTTGCGCGCGTTCAGGCCCAGGGTCACGGCGGTCTGTTCGCCGGCCATCAGGGCATTCAGCGGCCGCGCCATGCCCAGTAGCAATCCCAGCCCCAGCAGCACGCTGGCAGCGGGCACTGCCAGCAGTTCCCAGCGCGCCAGGCCCAGGCCGCCGAGCATCCAGAACATCACCGCCGAGCTGGCCCGGTGATCGCCCATGAACAGCAGCAGGTTGGCCACCGCCATCATCACGAAGGACACCGCCACCCCGCACAGCAGCAGGCGGTCGCTGTCCAGGCGGCCGTTGCGCGCGGCGATGCCCAGCACCAGGAGCATGCTCGCCAGGGCGCCGATAAAGGCCGCCAGCGGCAGGGTCAAGAGGCCGATGACCTGGCCCAGGTGCAGCACCACGATCACCGCGCCGAGGGTGGCGCCGGAGGTCACCCCCAGCAGGTGCGGGTCGGCCAGGGGATTGCGGGTCACCGCCTGCAGCACCGCGCCGATCAGCGCCAGCCCGGCGCCGACCAGCGCGCCGAGGAGCATGCGCGGCACGCGGATCAGCCAGACGATATGCTCCTGGCCCGGGCTCCAGTCCACCGTGCCCAGGCCCAGAACCTTGTACAGGAGAATCCGCCCGACCACCTCCACCGGCACCCGCGCCGGGCCAAATCCCAGGGACAGTACGCAGGACACCAGCAGCAGGGCGCCGAGGGTCAACAACAGCCAGGCATAACGACCCTTGATCATTCGCCGTGGAAACCCTTGGCCAGGGTTTCCACCGCCAGCACGTTGTCGATCCCCGGGGTGGCTTGCACGTAGGGAATGACGATGAAGCGCTGGTTCTTGATCGCATCGACCCCTTGCAGGGCCTGATTGTTCAGCAGGAACTGCTGCTTCTGCTCGGCGCTGACTTCGCTGTAGTCGACGATGACGATCACCTGCGGGTTGCGCTCGACCACGGTTTCCCAGTTGATCCGGGTCCAGCTGGCCTCGACGTCATCGAGAATGTTGCGCCCGCCTGCGGCATCGATCAGGGCCTGGGGCATGCCCAGGCGACCCGAGGTCATGGCCCGGTCTTCGCCGCTGTCGTAGAGGAACACCCGGGGCTTGTCCTTGGGCAGGTCCTTCTGGACCTCGGCGACCTGCTCCTGCATCTGCGTGATCAGCGCGTTGGCCCGGTCCTGCACGTCGAAGATCCGGCCCAGGTTGCGCAGGTCGTTGTAGGTGTCGTCGAGGCTGGCCGCCGGGCGCTTCATCACGAAGGCGCAGGACTCGGTCAGCTCGTAGACGTTGATCCCCAGTGGCGCCAGGGTCTGCGGCGTGAGGTCGCCGCCGATGCGCATGCCGTAGTCCCAGCCGGCGAACAGGAAATCGACGTTGGCGTTGAGCAGGGTTTCCACCGAAGGGTACTTGGCCGCCAGCTCCGGCAGACCGTCGAGCAGGCTGCTCATCTCTGGGGTCACGGCCTTCCAGCCGCTGACCCCGCTGTAGCCCACCATGCGCGGCTTGAGCCCGAGGGCGAGCATCATCTGGGTCATGTTGATGTCGTGGCTGAGGGCGTGTTGCGGCGCCTGCTTGAAGGTCACTTGGCGGTCGCAGCTGTTGATCGTCAGCGGGTAGTGGGTGGCTGCGGCGAAGGCCTGGGCGGTGCCCAGTGACAGGGCCAGAAACAGACTGCGGCGGAGCAGGGAGCGCAAGGTCATGGTTGGGTGATCCAGGTGATTCGTGGGTAGCCGGACAGGGGATGGGCGTCGATCAGCGCCTCGACGCCGAACACCTTGCGCAGCAGCTCGACGGTGAGCACTTCGCTGGGCGTGCCGCTGGCGACGATGCGCCCGTGGTCGAGGACATACAGGCGGTCGCAGAACGCTGCGGCCAGGTTCAGGTCATGGATGCTCGCCAGGGTGCCGATGCCCAGGCGCTTGACCCGTTGCAACAGCTCCAGCTGGTAGCGCGGGTCGAGGTGGTTGGTCGGTTCATCGAGGATCAGCAGTTGCGGGCGCTGGGCCAGGGCCCGGGCCAGGATCACCCGCTGTTTTTCCCCGCCGGACAGGGTGGCGAAGGCGTGATCCTCGAAGCCCAGCAGGCCCACCGATTCCAGGGCCTCGCGGGCGATGCGCCGGTCTTCCTCGGTATCACCGTCGAACAGGCCCTTGTGTGGCGTGCGGCCCATGGCGACCACTTCTGCCACGCTCAGGCCGAAGGCATCGGGAAACTCCTGAAGCACCACGGCAATGCGCTGCGCGCACCAGCGTGGCGATTGTTTCCAGACGTTGTGCTGGGCCAGTTGCACCTCGCCCTGCTGCGGCTTGCTGAAGCGGTAGGCGCAGCGCAGCAGGCTGGTCTTGCCGCTGCCGTTGGGGCCGATCAGGCCGACGAATTCGCCGGCCGCCACGTGCAGGCTGGCCTCACGCAGTTGGAACTGGTGATGGCAGTGGCCCTGGCCCAGGGGTGTCCAGGCCAGGTGGGTGAGGTTCAGCGAGGTCATGCGGTGTCCGTAGGGGCCAGCCGGGGCGGTTAAAAGGTGTAGTCAGCGGTGACGAACAACGAGCGCGGCTCGCCGAGTATCCATTGCTGGCCGTCATTGTATTGGCTTTGTGCGTACTGGCGGTCAAACAGGTTGTTCAATTGCAGGCCCAGGGTGGTATTGGGCAGGGCTTTCCACGCCAGGTTGGCATCGACCACGGTGTAGCTGGGCAGCTCGTTGCGGTTGGCCAGGTCGGCGTAGCGCGCATCCACGTAGCGCACCCCGGCACCGGCCCGCAGGTCATCGTTGAGGGCCTTGCTCAGCCACAGGTTGGCCGTGCGCCGGGGCACGTCCACCGGGCGCTTGCCGTCGTAGGACACCTGCACACCGTCGACGTCCCGCTTGAAGTCATCGTACTGGGCGCGAACGATGGCGGCGTTGGCCTGCAGTTGCCAGGCGTGGGGCAGTTGCAGGTCGAGGCTGGCTTCCAGGCCGTTGGACGATTGCTGGCCCACTTGCTGTTTGCGGTTCGGTTCGCCGGGCACATCGGTCAGCAGCTTGTTCTTGACGATGTGGTAGGCGGCCAGGGTCCACTCGCCACGTTGGTCCCAGAACGCCTGCTTGAGGCCGATCTCGGTCTGCTTGGCGCGGGACAGGTCGAACTGCTGCTGGCTCTTGCTCAGGGAAATCAGCCCGCCGACGCCGTCGGTACTGGTGGAGTACTGGCCGTACACGGACGTATCCGCAGTGACGGCGAACACCAGCCCGGCTTTCCAGTTGTTGCCGGTCAGGGTCTTGTCGCTGCGGCTGTCGTCGTTCAAGTCATCGCGACCGATATGCGCGTAGTCGCGGCGCACACCGGTCACCAGGGACCAGCGTTCGCTGAGTTGCAGGCGGTTTTCGGCGAACAGCGACATCTGCCGGGTGGTGGTCTTGAACTGGTCGCGGTAAGGGCTGGCGCTGGCGAACTCGCCCGGAGCCGGGTGGTACGGATCTACCACTTGGCCATTGGCCAAGGCGTCGGTGAAGGGTGAATTGCTTTTCAGGTGGAAGCGGATGCGGTTGTAGTCCATGCCGGCCAGGGTCTGGCTATCGAGGCCGAACAAGCTGTGCTTGAAGGTGAAGGTCTGGCGGTCGCCGAGCTGTTCCTGCTGGTGGCCGATACCGTAGTAACCGCTGCGGCTCAGTTGGCCGGTGGCCGGGTTGAAGTTGTAGTTCTCGGCGTTCTGCCAACGGCGTTGGGCCTTGAGGTAATACAGCTCGTTGCTGGCACTGACCTGATCGGAAATCTGCCATTCGCTGGTCAGGCGGGTCCACTGGTCGTTGTAGTGCTGCTGGTCATTGCCGACGTTGTAGTTCTTGTCCCGCAGGCGTTGGTGGAAACGCCCGTCGATCAACGGCGTGCCGAAGTAGTTCATCGGCTGCTGGTCGCCGTAGTCGTGGGCCAGGGTGAAGGCCAGGTCGTCACGGGCCTGCCAGCGCAGGGCGGCGCTGACGAAATCGGCGGACGAGTCGCCGCGGTCGATCCAGCCATGGCTGCGCTCGCGGTTGAGGTTGAGCCGGTAGCTCAGGCTGTCGCTCAGGGAGCCGCCGCTGTCCAGGGCCTGTTGCTGGCGGTCATAGGAGCCGTAGCCCAGGCGCAGGTGATTTTCGATTTCGCCGCTGAAAGGCTTTTTCGGCAGCGTGTTGATCACCGCGCCGGTGGCGCCTTCGCCGTACAGCACCGAGGCCGGGCCGCGCAGCACCTCGACCTGCTCCACCGCCCAGGTGTCCACCGGGAAGGTCACGGTGCCCATGCCGGTGTACAGGCGGTTGCCGTCGTACAGCTGCATCACCGAGTTCTGTCCGCTAAAGCCACGTGCCGACAGCGAGGTGCCGCCGTCCCCCGGCGTACCGGTGCGGCTGATGCCGGTGCTGCGCGATACCGCGTCCTGAACGCTGCGCTCGCCCCGGGCGCGGATCCGTTCACCGCTCAGGCTGTCGGTGCTGGCCGGGGTGTCGAGGGCGCTCAGGCCCAGGCGCGAACCGGCGCTGGTGGGGGTGTTCAGGCTGACGCTGTCGTCGGCCTCGCTGGCTGGCGCGGAAACAGTGCCGGTAGGCAGGGTCAGGGCGGAGGGTGAATCATCCGCCTGGGCCAGGGAGGGCAAGGCGATCAGGCAAAGGCTGGGCAACAGGAACTTGTTCATCGGGGACGGTGAATCACTTCTTCGAGGGGGTTGCCCGCAGTGGTGGACTGCGGGCAGGGATCTTACGCTTTAGCGTTATAAAGTAACATTATAACTGTGCGCGGCTAAAGCGCCGAGATTCTACAGAGCCCTCTGGAATGCGCATCTCGGCTGATTCATGTTGAAGATGAAGCCGATTCAGGTCCGCGGTTGAAGCGTGAAAGCAACAGCCGGTCCAGCAGCCAGACGACTATCAGCGAGGCGCCGACCAGGGGGAACGCCACGGCCAGCAACAGCATGATCACGGTCGCGGTCTTCCACCTCGGCAGGTCGTGCCGCAGCGGCGGCACGCCAAGACCGCCCTGAGGGCGACGCTTCCACCACATGACGATGCCGCTCACGGCGCTGAGTAGAATCATCAGGCACACCACCAGCACCACGATCTGGTTGAAGCGGCCGAACATCTTGCCCTCGTGCAGCATCACCCCAAGCTCGGTGGCCCGGGCCACGTTGCTGTATTGCTGCCAGCGCACGTCGGCCAGGACCTGGCCGGTGTATTGGTCGACATGCAGGGTGGCGTCGTTGCGCGGGTCGTCGGCGAACACGGCGATGGTGAACACGCCGCTGGCCGTCTTCGGCAGGGTGATGCTGTAGCCCGGCTCGACCTGGCGCTCGCGGGCGATGTCCTGCACTGCTTGCAGGCTGATGGTCGGGGCTGCCGGTGCCGCGTCAGCCTGGTTGTGGACCATGTGCTCGGCGTGGTCGCCGGACATCGGCATTGGCGTGTTCTCCAGCGCCCAGGGCACGGTCTGGCGCGTGGCACTATTGAGTGCCCGGGCCTGCTGGTCGGAGGTCGGCACGTCGTTCCACATGGCCGCCGGGAAGCGGTTCCACAGCTCGGCGTACTGCTTGCCCCAGAAGCCGGTCCAGGTCATGCCGCTGAGCAGCATCAGCAGCAGGAAGAGCGCGCCCCAGAAACCCAGCACGCTGTGCAGGTCGCGCCAGAACAGGCGGCCACGGGCACTGAAGCGCGGCCACAGCACGCCGGCCGACGACTTGCCCCGTGGCCACCACAGGTACAGGCCGGACACCACCAGGACGATGCCCCAGCCGGCGGCCAGTTCCACCAGACGATCACCGACGGTGCCGATCATCAGTTCACCGTGAATGGCTCGGGCCACGGCCTGCAGGTTGCGCTTGGCATCCTGCTCGCCGAGCACGTCGCCGTGGTAGGGGTCGATGAACACATTGAGTTCCTGGCCGCTGTTCTGCACCACGAACTGCGCACTGCGCTGGGCATCGATGGGCGGCAGGTATTGCTTGATATGGCCCTGGGGGTAGGCCGTCTGTACCCGCTGCTGCAGTTCATCGGCGCTCAGGCTGTGATGGCCGGCCGGTACGGTGAGCAGGCTGGAGTACAGCAACGGGTCCAGTTGTGGCTTGAACAGGTAGACGATGCCGGTCAGGGCCAGCATCACCATGAATGGCGCAACGAACAGCCCGGCGTAGAAATGCCAGCGCCAGGCCAGGTTGTAGAAAGACACTTTGGGTCGGTTCATCGGGGAACGCTCCGCAGGGCTGTGGATCTGTTTTTATGGGCTCTGTTCAGCGGTCAGCCAACTGCGCAGAGCAGGGCCGGCTGACCGCTGAAGGGGGGATCAGAAGCTCAGGTCGACCTTGGTCCAGAGCGTGCGCCCTGGTTCCTTGATGGCCTGGGGATCATTGGCCGGGTAGCCGAAGCCGGCGTTGCCTGCCAGGTTCAGGTGCTCGGCGTAGGCCTTGCCGAACAGGTTGTCGACGCCAGTGCTGAGCTTGAGGTTCTTGGTCACCCGGTAGGCGCCGTTGAGGGAGAACACACCAAAGCCGCCGCTCTTGCCGAAGTCCTTGCCGACCACGTTGCCCTTGTTCAGGTCGACGCGGTTTTGCGCCGCCACCACCCGCCACAAGGCCCCGGCGCTCCAGTCATCCTCGCTGTAGGTCAGGCCGAAGCGCGCATCCAGCGGTGGCATCTGTGGCAGGGCCTTGCCGTCGCTGCTGTTCTTGCCCCAGGCGTAGGCCAGGGTCGCATCGGCTTTCCAGTTGGAGGTCAGCTTGTAGGCCGCGCCCAGTTCGCCGCCCATGATCCGGGCGTCAATGTTGTCGGCCCGCGAGGTGCTCATGTTCATCATCTGGGTGTTGTAGTCGAACAGGATGTAGTCACGCACCTGGCCGATGTAGCCCGAGGCCCAGGCTTCAAGGTCTTCGCCCTGGTATTGCAGGCCGAAGTCCAGCTGGGTGGTCTTTTCCGGCTTGATCGAGTCGAAGGCATTCACCGAGCCGGCCGGGCCCATTTTCGGCGAGAACAGTTCCCAGTAGTCGGGGAAACGCTGGGTGTGACCAAGGCCGACGTAGAGTGTGGTCGGGCTGTCGGCCAGGTCGTGCTCGTAGCGCACGAAGCCGCTGGGCAGGGTGTCGGCGCGGGTATCGCCGGCCGTGGGGTTGGCGCTGCTCATCATGCCCGAGCCGATGCGCTGGCGATAATCCTTGGCCGAGGCGCGGTCCAGGCGGGCGCCAGTGATCAGGCGGTCACGCTCGGCGGCGTACCAGGTCAGCTCGCCGAAGGCGCCGTAGTTGTGGAAGTCGGCATCCTTGGTGCGGGGCAGTTGCTTGTAGGTATCGATACCGCTGCTGGCCCGGGCACGATGCTCGTTGGTCTGGGCATCCAGGCCGCTGATCAGTTGCAGGTCGGCCCAGCGCCAGGTGGCCTTGATCCGTGCGCCGAGGGTGCGACGGTCGACGTTGGAGGCCATGGGACCGGCCATCATCCCGGTGCCGGACGGGGTCCGCAGGCTGTAGTTGTCCATCACGTGGTCGGCGTAGTTGTAGTAGACCTGGGCCTCGACCTTGTCCAGCACCTCGCCGATGTTGGATTTTTCGAAACGCAGGCCCAGGCTTTCGCGCTTGAACTGCGAGCCGTCCATGCCGCGCCCGGCGTAGCGGGCTTCACCGTCGCCCTTGCCGGCGGTGAGTTCCAGCAGGGTGTCGGCGTCCGGGGTCCAGCCCAGGGCCACGTCGCCGTTCCACTTGTCGTAGCGCGAGGCCACGGTGTCGTTGTTGCCGTCCTTGTAGTCGTCGGAATGGGCGGTGTTGCCGATCACCCGCAAGTAGCCCAGGGGGCCACCGGCGGCGGCGTCCAGGGTCTTGTCGAAACGACCGTTGGAACCGGCCAGCAGGCTGGCGTTGACCCGGGTGCCGAGCTCGCCGAAATGTTCCGGTTCGCGCTCGAACAGCACGGTGCCGGCCGAGGCGCCCGGGCCCCAGAGCACGGTTTGCGGGCCTTTGATCACGGTCAGCCGGTCGTAGGTTTCCGGGGAGATATAGGAGGTCGGTGCGTCCATGCGGCCGGGGCAGGCGCCGAGCATCATGCCGCCATTGGTGAGGATGTTCAGGCGCGAGCCGAACATGCCGCGCAGTACCGGGTCGCCGTTGGTGCCACCGTTGCGCACCGGGGCGAAGCCGGGAATGGTCTTGAGGTAGTCGCCGCCGTCACTGGCCGGGACCGGCTGGCGCGGGTCCTTGGGGTTGGTGACCACGGTCAGGGGCGAACTGGGGGCGATGGCGGTGATCACCGTCGGGCTCAGTTCGGTGCTGTGCTGGGCGTGCTCCTGTGCCGCATCGTCGGCCAGTGCCAGGGGCGTGAGCAGGACGCCGCAGAGCACCGCGAGGGCACGATTGAAGGACTGGCGGGCAGGGTTCAAGGCAAAGGGCCTGAATGGCTGGGCAGCGCCCAGACGAGAGTCAGCAGAAAACATAGATGTTCCATCGATCAGTCTTGAATGACACGGCCGCAGGTTCGCGTCTGTCGCGTTGACAGCCGGCCGTGTGAGATGAGCAGAAGACTCAGGCGCGGATCGGTGGGGCGCGGGTCAGGGCGCCAGGGAACACGGTCTGCCGGGCGTGGCCCAGGCGCGTGGCGGGGATCAGGAACGAATGAGTAGGCGACGCCGCCAGCGCGGCGAACGTCAGCCCCGAAGGCAGGGCCGGGCAATTGAACAGCAGGCTGCAGTAGCCGCACTTTTCCCAGAGCACATGCTGTTGGCCCTGGGACTTGCCCAGCCTGGCGTGATGCGGGCTTTCACCGTGACAGCCGGGCGCGCCGTCGCCCATGTCCATGGCAGCGGACATGTTCATCGGCATCGCGTGATCCATCGGCATCGACTGGGAAATCAGCGGACCGATAAAGATCATCAGCATGGCGAACAGGCTGATCCAGCTGCCGCGTCGAACTCGCTGGGAGTTGCGACGCGGCACGGACCGCCTGCGGCCAGGCGCGTGCGGGGCGTTCACGGTCGAAGGGCCGGTCAGGGCTTACTGGTCGTGCATATGCCCTTGCATGGCGTCGGGAGCCTGCTTCTGCACGGCAACCTCGACGGTGACATTGCCGGACTTCTCGAAGTGCAGGGTCAGCGGGAAGCGCTTGCCGTCGCTGAGCAGGCTGCGATCCTTGAGCTCCATCAGCATCACGTGGTAGCCCATGGGCGCGAAGGCCACCTCGCCACCGGCGGGCACCGCGACCTTGGGCACTTGCTGCATCTTCATCATGTCGCCTTGCTTGACGTGCTCATGCAGCTCGGCCCGCCCGGCGATCGGCGAGTCGACACTGAGCAGGGTGTCGGCGCTCTTGCCCGGGTTGTGCACCACGAAGTACGCGGCCACGGTCGGCGCGTTCGGTGGCAGCTCCTGTGACCAGGGATGGGCGATTTGCAGCTCGCCGGCCTTGTAGTCGTGGGCGGTGGCGAAACAGGCGGGCAGCAACAGAGCGGCGAGGAGCAGGGATTGCTTGACCAGGGATGGTGTAGACATGACGGTTCTCCAGAACGATTCAAAGACGCAGATCACTTGCGAAAGGGAATCATGCCAGAGGCGGTGCACCGGGGTTCAGGCTGGGCCATTGCTGGCGCAGGGAGAGCATTTCAATCTGCGGTTGCGGCGCGCCCGGCCGGGCGGCGAAGCGGGTGAAGTACAGCTGGGGAACGTGCCCGGGCAGGGCCACCAGTGGTGGCGAGCCGGAGCAGCACCAACAGTGCTGCATGGTCGAATGATCGTCGTTCTGCGGGGCCTTCTGCTCGAGCTTGCCCAGGGAGATGGCCACCAACTTGGTGCCGGTGGACGAGCAGAAACTGCCCCACAGCAGTTGTTCGTTCAGCCCCGGATCGCTGCGCTGCATGGCCCCGGAAAGCGGCATGGCAAGCATGTTGAACAGCACTGCGAAGCAGGCGATCCAGGCAAATGCGAGCCGTTGTCGGGACATGGGGACGATCCGTCGGTTGAGCGATCAGGCGGGTATTTAGCCTGATCGCCGTGGATAAGTAAAAAAGCAGCGTATGCGGTGTGGTGTCGCAGTGCCAGTTCAGGCTGGGCTGACGTGGAGCTTGAGCCCGAGCGCTTTCATGACCTTGATGATGGTCGCGAACTCGGGATTGCCCTGGCTGCCCAGGGCCTTGTACAGACTCTCGCGGCCCAGGCCGGTATCGCGGGCGATCTGGGTCATGCCGCGGGCGCGAGCGATATCGTTGAGGGCGGCACGGATCAGCTTGCCATCGCCGGTGTCTTCCTCGAAGCAGGCGTCGAGGTAGGCGACCATGTCTTCAGGGGACTTGAGGTACTCCGCCGCGTCGAAGCGGGTGACTGGGGTGTGCATGTTTCAACCCTCGCTCTTGAGGTCGTGGGCCAGTTGCCTGGCGCGTTGGATATCGCGTCTCTGGGTGCGCTTGTCACCGCCGATCAACAACAGGTAGATCACTGTGCCCCGGCGCGAGAAGTACACCCGATAGCCGGGGCCACGGTGGATGCGCATCTCGTAGACGCCTCCACCCAGCGGTTCGCAGTCGCCGAAACGGCCCAGCTGGGCGGCGCGGATCCTGGCCAGTACACGGGTTTTGCCCTGCGGGTCCTTCAGGTGCAGGAGCCAGCGGCTGAACTCCAGGGTCTGCTCGAAGACGTACATGGCGAATGTATTCCTTGGGATACGGCGTGGCAACCCATTTGCCCGCGTGCAGCTCAATCAGGCGACGAGCGGAGCCGGCGCCATTGAGGCTGTCCAAGGAGGCTAAAGCATGGGGTTGGCAGCGCGCTGCCAGGGGCTTCCCAAGTGTTTGTGGGGCGCGGCGGTTTTGCCTGTCAGGTTTTTTCCGGCGAGCTCAGGGCCTGCAGCAACTCGGCCACGCTGGCAAAGTGGCGGTCGGCTTCGGGCAGTTCGGGGCGCTTGAGCACCAGCACCGGTATGCCCCGCTCACGTGCCACCTCCAGCTTGGGCTCGGTGGCGCTGCTGCCGCTGTTCTTGCTGATCAGCACGTCGATGTGCCGACGTGCGAACAGTTGGCGCTCGTCTTCGATCAGGAAGGGCCCTCGGGCGCCAATCACTTCGCAACGCTCATTGCCGGGGCAGGATTCCAGGGCGCGCAGGGTCCAGAACTGCCCCGGAGGAATTTCATCCAGATGCTGCAACGGCTCGCGGCCCAGGGTGAACAGCGGCCGCTTGAACGGTCCCAGGGCTTCCATCAGTTGCTCCCAACCGGCGATCTCCCGCCAGTCATCGCCCGGTTGCGGCTGCCAGGCCGGGCGGCGCAAGGCCCAGCAAGGCACGGCTGCGTGCTTTGCTGCGGCCACGGCATTGGCGCTGATCTGCGCCGCGTAGGGGTGGGTGGCATCCAGCAGGAGGCCAATGCGTTGTTCACGGATAAAGTGCGCCAAGCCCTCGGCGCCGCCGTAGCCGCCCACCCGGACCTGGCACTTCAGGTCCGTAGGCACCCGGCCGACCCCGGCCAGGCTGTAGATGTGTTCAGGGCCCAGGGTACGGGCGATGGCCAGTGCCTCGGTGACCCCGCCCAGCAGCAGGATGCGGCTCATGACAAGACTCCGGCGTGGCCAACGATGCCGCCCTGGCGGTCGATGGCGAAGACTTCCACCTGAACCTGGGCCGGCACCACGCTACGGGCGAAGTTCAGGGCGTGCTGGCACACCGCGTCGCCCAGGGCGATCCCGGCGGCGCTGGCCATGGCCAGCGCCTGCTGGCTGGTATTGGCCTCGCGGATGGCCTGTTGCAGGTCCGCTCCGGCGCCCACCGCGGCGGCCCATTGCGCCAGTTGCGGCAGGTCGATGCTGGAATGGCGGCTGTGCAGGGCCATGTGTCCGGCGGCCAGCTTGCTGATCTTGCCGAAGCCACCGCACAGGCTGAGTTTATCCACAGGCACTTTGCGCAGGTGCTTGAGCACCGCGCCGACGAAGTCGCCCATTTCGATCAGGGCGATTTCCGGCAGGTTGTAGACCCGGCGCATGGTGTCCTCGCTGGCGTTGCCGGTGCAGGCGGCAATGTGCAGGTAGCCGTTGGTTTTGGCCACGTCGATGCCTTGGTGGATCGAGGCGATATAGGCCGCGCAGGAGAAGGGCCGGACAATGCCGCTGGTGCCCAGGATCGACAGTCCGCCGAGAATCCCCAGGCGCGGGTTCATGGTTTTCAGGGCCAGCTCGGCGCCGCCCTCGACATTCACCGTGACTTCGAAACCGCCGGTGTAGGCGTGCTCCTCGGCAAGCCGTTGCAGGTGCTCGCTGATCATCCGGCGTGGCACGGGATTGATCGCCGGCTCGCCCACTGCCAGCACCAGGCCGGGTCGGGTCACGGTGCCCACGCCCTGGCCGGCGATGAAGCGGATTCCCGGCTCGCGGGTCAGGCGCACCTGGGTGTAGAGCAGGGCGCCATGGGTCACGTCCGGGTCGTCGCCGGCATCCTTGAGGGTCCCGGCTTCGGCGCCCTCGGCGGTGCGTCGGCAGAACTCCAGGCGCATCTGCACCTGCTTGCCCTTGGGCAGGACGATCTGCACTGCGTCGGCGTTGATGCCCCCCAGCAACAGGCGCGCGGCGGCCAGGCTGGTGGCGGTGGCGCAGCTGCCGGTGGTCAGGCCACTGCGCAGGGGCGCGGGCTGTTCGGCCGTCTCCTCACGCATGCCCTGGCCCCCGTAGGAGCGAGCTTGCTCGCGAAGGGCGCACGGCGGTGTTTGGGGCGGACGCTTTCGCGGGCAAGCCCGCTCCTGCAAGGTTCATGGCCGGTCCAGGGGTTTGTGCAGATCCAGCAGGGTGATCGGCAGGGCCTGGCGCCAGGTATCGAATTCCCCCAGGGGCTGGGCCTGGGCGATATGGATGCGGGTCAGCTCGCCGCCATGGGCTTGGCGCCAGTTCATCAGGGTCATTTCACTTTGCAGGGTCACGGCGTTGGCCACCAGGCGTCCGCCGGGCTTGAGCCGTTCCCAGCAGGTGTGCAGCACGCCCTCGCGGGTTACCCCGCCGCCGATGAACACCGCATCGGGGCGCTCCAGCCCGGCCAGGGCCTGGGGCGCGCTGCCGCGAATCAGTTGCAGCCCGGGCACGCCGAGCACGTCACGGTTGTATTCGATCAACTGCTGGCGGCCGTCGTCGGCTTCGATGGCCAGGGCCCGGCAGCTGGGGTGCGCGCGCATCCATTCGATGCCGATGGAGCCGCTGCCGGCGCCCACATCCCAGAGCAGTTGGCCGGGCACCGGGGCCAGGCGGGCCAGGGTGATGGCGCGCACGTCACGCTTGGTCAACTGGCCGTCGTGGCGGAAGGCCGAGTCCGGCAGGCCGGCCAATCGGGACAGTTGCGGCGTATCGGCTGCCGCCCGGCATTCGATGGCCAGCAGATTGAGGTCAGCCAGCGCCGGATCGCTCCAGTCATCGGCGCTGCTGTCCAGGCGCCGTTCCAGAGGGCCACCCAGGTGCTCCAGCACCGTCAGGCGGCTCGGGCCGAAACCGCGTTCACGCAGCAGGCCGGCAATCGCCGCCGGGCTGTGGCGGTCATTGCTCAGCACCAGCAGGCGCACGCCGCTGGACAGCTGGGCATTGAGCGCGGCAATCGGCCGGGCCACCACCGACAGCGTGACCACGTCCTGCAGCGCCCAGCCCAGGCGAGCAGCGGCCAGGGAATAGGAAGAGGGGAAAGACACTACCTGCAACTCGTCGGCCGGCAGTTGCCGGGCTAGGCTGGCACCGACGCCGAACAGCATCGGATCGCCGCTGGCCAGCACGCAGACTGGCGTCCCGCGCTGGCTCAGCACCGGCTCCAGCGAGAACGGACTGGGCCACAACTGGCGTTCGCCGCGGATGCAGGCCGGCAGCAGATCCAGCTGACGCTGGGCGCCGATGATCCGCGAAGCGCCCAGCAGGGCGTGGCGGGCATTCCTGCCCAGCCCCTTGAAGCCGTCTTCACCGATTCCCACTACTGTCAGCCAGGGCGACATCTATCTTCCTCAAACCTAAGGTTCCGACCGGCAGGCATTTTCATGCCTTCGGACAAAGCAGGCATAATACCGCGCCTTCGTTGACGAAGCGCTTTTCCCACACTGCCGGTTGCCCCTTTGAACGAACGCCCTATGTCCACCGCCATCCGCCCCTCGGCCTGCCCGGGATTGCTGCGCATCGTCCCGGCGCTGGACGGCGGCATCTGCCGGATCAAGCTGGCGGGCGGAGTCATCAGTGCCGCCCAGGCCAGGGCGGTGGCCGAGGCGGCGCAGGCCTATGCCGGCGGTGTGATCGAGGCCACCAACCGCGCCAACCTGCAGATTCGCGGGATCGGTGTCGAGCATCAGGCCCTGATCGATGCACTCCTGGCGGCGGGCCTGGGGCCGACCACCGCCGCCGGCGACGATGTGCGCAACCTGATGCTCAGCCCCAGCGCCGGCATCGACCGGCAAATGCTGATGGACACCCGTGCCCTGGCCGGGCAGATCCTGGCGACCTTGCAGAGTCACCCGCGCTTTCATGAACTGTCGGCCAAGTTCGCCGTGCAGCTCGATGGCGGCGAAGCCCTGGCCATGCTCGAACATCACCACGATCTGTGGCTGGCGGCGGTTATGCATGAAGGGCAGTTGCTGCTGGCCTTCGGCCTGGCCGGCAGCCCTGTGGATAAGCCCCTGGCGGCGGTGCCCGAGGCACAGGGGCATGAGCTGCTGGTGGCCGTGTTGGAGCTGTTTCTCGAGCTGGCCACGCCCGAGCAGACGCGGATGCGGCACTTGCTGGAGCGAGTGCCGGTGGCGGATTTCCTGGCCCGACTGAACCTGCGCCTGAGCCGCCCCTTGCTGAGCATTGACCACTGGCAGCGCCCGGCCGCGGTGGCCGGCTTGCACCTGGGAACTTATCCACAGCGTGAACGCGACCGGGTCTATGTCGGTGCGGTCGCGCCCCTGGGGCGCCTGGACCCCGCCATGCTGCGCGGCGCCGCCCAACTGGCCGAGCAATACGGCGACGCCAGCCTGCGTTTCACGCCCTGGCAGAGCCTGTTGCTGCCGGGCGTTGCCCCGGCGGAGGCCGCCACAGTCACCGCCCTCCTGGAGCAATTGGGCCTGTTGTGCCGTGCTCGACAATCCCTGGCCCACCTGATTGCCTGCACCGGCTCCAGTGGCTGTGGCAAGGCCCTGGCCGATACCAAGGGCGACGCGCTTGAGCTGGCGCAGCTGTTGCAGCGTCACGGCCGGCAGGCGGCCGTGCACCTGTCGGGCTGCCCGCGTTCCTGCGCTGCCGCCCACGTGGCGCCGGCCACGCTGCTGGCGCAGGCCCCAGGGCGCTACGACTTGTATTTACGCGACGCTGCGCAGCCGGGTTTCGGCACGCTGCACGCACGCAACCTTTCTATTGCAGCGGCAGAGGCCCTGCTTGATGCCCGCCTACGGAGCTCCCTAGATGATTGATTACATCCGCGACGGTCAGGAGATCTATCGCAACTCCTTCGCGATCATTCGCGAAGAAGCCAAGCTGGATCGCATTCCGGCCGACCTGGAAAAACTCGCGGTTCGGGTGATCCACGCCTGCGGCATGGTGGAGGCCATCGACGGCCTGCAGTTCTCGGCGGGCGCAGGCAAGGCCGGGCGTGAGGCCCTGGCCGCCGGGGCGCCGATTCTCTGCGATGCGCGGATGGTGTCCGAAGGCATCACCCGGGCGCGCCTGCCGGCCAACAACCCGGTGATCTGCACCCTGCGCGACGAGCGCGTGCCGGAGCTGGCCCGGGAGCTGGGCAACACCCGCTCGGCAGCGGCCCTGGAACTGTGGCGCCCGCACCTGGAGGGCAGCGTGGTGGTGATCGGCAATGCCCCTACCGCGCTCTTCTACCTGTTGGAAATGCTCGACGCCGGCGCGCCGAAACCGGCGCTGATCCTTGGCTTCCCGGTGGGCTTCGTCGGCGCCGCCGAATCCAAGGCCATGCTCGCCGCCGACAGCCGTGGCGTGCCCTTCGTGATCATGCAGGGTCGCCTGGGCGGTAGCGCCATGGCCGCCGCCGCCGTCAATGCCCTGGCCACGGAGATCGAATGATGCAGCAACCTGGACGTTTGATCGGCCTTGGCGTGGGCCCCGGTGATCCGGAACTGATTACCGTGAAGGCCCTGCGCCTGCTGCGCGAGTCGCCGGTGGTGGCCTACTTCGTGGCCAAGGGCAAGAAAGGCAACGCCTTCGGCATCATCGAAGCGCACCTGCAACAGGCCCAGACCCTGTTGCCCCTGGTGTACCCGGTGACTACCGAAGTGCTGCCGGCGCCGCTGTCCTACGAGCAAGTGATCAGCGACTTCTACGACGGCGCCAGCCAGGAGCTGGCGCTGCACCTGGATGCCGGTCGGGATGTGGCGGTGATCTGCGAAGGCGACCCGTTCTTCTACGGCTCCTACATGTACCTGCACGATCGCCTGGCCGAGCGTTACCAGGCCGAAGTGGTGCCGGGTGTGTGTTCGATGCTGGGCGGCGCCTCGGTGCTGGGTGCGCCCCTGGTGTATCGCAACCAGAGCCTGTCGGTGCTCTCGGGCGTGCTGCCCCATGACGAACTCAAGCGCCGCCTGGCAGACGCCGATGCGGCGGTGGTGATGAAGCTGGGGCGCAACTTCCCCAAGGTGCGTCAGGTCCTGGAAGAACTGGGACTGGCGCAGCGGGCGCTGTATGTCGAGCGCGCCACCATGGCCAACCAGAAGATCGTGCCGCTGGATGAAGTGGAGCCGATGTCCTCGCCGTACTTCTCGCTGATCATCGTGCCTGGCGAAAGGTGGCAAGGCTGATGGCCCGTTCAACTCCGGCCATCGTCATCCTGGGCCAAGGCAGCCTCGACACCGCGCGGCAGATCCAGCGCCTGTACCCCGACTCGTTGATCCACGGTCTGGCGGAACGGGTCGAAGGCGCCGACCGGATCTATCACGAATTCGGCGCGACGTTGCGCCAGTTGTATCAACAGGACACGCCGATCATCGCCCTGTGCGCGGCCGGCATCGTCATCCGCACCCTGGCCCCGCTGCTGCTGGAAAAGGGCGCCGAGCCGCCGGTTCTGGCCGTTGCCGAAGACGGCAGCGCCGTGGTGCCGTTGCTGGGTGGCCTGGGTGGGGTCAACGTCATGGCCCGGGAAATCGCTGCCGGCCTCGGGGTGGCGGCGGCCATTACCACCAGCGGTGAGCTGCGCTTTGGCACCTGCCTGCTGAACCCGCCCAGCGGTTATGCCCTGGGCGACCTGGAACTGGGCAAGCGTTTTGTCTCCGATCTGCTGGGTGGCGAGAGCGTGCGCATCGAAGGCGCCGCGCCCTGGCTGGCGGCGGCCAAGCTGCCCGAGAGCGATCAGGCCCGCCTGACCATTCGCGTCGGTTCCGCCGAACGCGAACCGGCGGCCAACGAACTGCTGATCTACCCCCGCAGCGTCCTGGTTGCCTGCCGTAGGAGCCAGCCGGCTGGCGACAGCGATATCGGCCTCGCCACGCAAATCCGCGAGGCCCTGCATCAGGCGCGGATCGCCATGCAGTCCGTAGCCTGCCTGCTGGCCGCCGACAGCGACATGGCCGAGCGCAGCCTGCACCAGGCGGCTGCCGAACTGGGGGTGCCGCTGCGCTTTCTGCCGGCCACTGGCAGTGTCGCCGAACTGGCACAACAGGCGGTGCCGCAATTGCTGCCGCCGCTGAAGGTGGGTGACGACATCGCCATCGCCGTGGCCAACCAGCCCCTGGACCCCGAACAGATCGGCCGACCCCGCGGGCGCCTGGCGGTGATCGGCCTTGGCCCTGGTGCCGCCGAACTCATGGTGCCGGCGGTAAAAGCCGAACTGGCTCGGGCCAACGACATCCTGGGTTATGAAACCTACGTGCGCATGGCCGGTCCGTTCCGCGCCGATCAGGTCATGCATTGCACCGACAACCGTGAAGAGATGCAGCGTGCCCGGCACGCCTTCGAGCTGGCGGCCCAGGGCCGTTCGGTGGTGGTGGTGTCGTCTGGCGATCCCGGCGTGTTCGCCATGGCCGCGGCGGTGCTCGAAGCCCTGCACGAATCCAGCGACCCGGCCTGGCACCGGGTCGAGCTGGAGATTCTCCCCGGGGTTTCCGCGTCCCTGGCGACTGCCGCCCAGGCCGGTGCGCCGCTGGGCCATGACTTCTGCGTGCTGTCGCTGTCGGACAACCTCAAGCCCTGGGAGATCATCGAGAAGCGCCTGGACCTCGCCTCCCAGGCCGATCTGGCCCTGGCTTTCTACAACCCGATTTCCCGCTCGCGGCCCTGGCAACTGGGGCGGGCCCTGGAGATCGTGCGCCAGCACCGCACGCCGCACACCCCGGTGGTGCTGGGGCGGGATATCGGCCGTCCGGGGCAGACCTTGCGGGTCATCACCCTGGGCGAGCTGACCCCGGAGCAGGTGGACATGCGCACCATGGTGCTGGTGGGTTCTTCCACCACCTGCGTGTTCCCCCGCGCCGAGGGCGGCGAGTGGGTGTACACCCCGCGCTGGTACGGTCAAAAACCCTTGTAGGAGCCGGCTTGCCGGCGAAGGCGCTCGCAAGATCGCCATCGCCGGCAGCGGCTTCTAGCGCACAGGGTCACTCATCCTCATCCTTGTCCGTGGCGGTCAGCAGCCAGGTGATGAATTCGAAGAAGCTGGCCCATCTGGCCGGGAGGCGGCCGGCGACGAAAGCTTCCCGGTCGCCCAGGTCGAAATCCCAGACGCCGCCGCTGATCTTGTCCAGCAAGTAGCCGCCTTGACCTTGCAGTGAGGTGAAGGCGATGAAGTTCTTGGGCAACTCCCAGACTTCATGAATGAACTCGGTGCACATCAGGATTTCATCACTGGGCCCGTCGATATTCATCAGCACTCCGTAGCTCACTCGGTCCAAGAAGTTGGCGGGGTGACAGGTCAGGTAGATCTGCGCGAACTCGCTGTCCAGGGCAATCCCCAATGTTGCCAGCGCTCGGCTGACCTCGGCGGTGTCGGGGGGCGCGCGGAAGCGGGGCTGGGCTTCGATCAGGGCGGTCAACTGCGGGGGAATCATGGGTGCTCCTTGCTGATGTGTGGCCATTTGTCCAGGGGCAGGCGGCCCTGCTGCTGGGCAAAGTGTTCCCGGGCCTGGCCCAGGGTTTTGTGGTTGGGTCCGCTCAGCACGTCCAGCGCCTGGCTGCCGTCGTCTTCCCAGTGGCACAGGTCGCAGATCTGGTATTCGCCCCGCGCCGACAGGGTTCGATAGCCGCAGCAGGGGCAGGCCTCCAGGTACTCGGTGTCCGCGCTGACGGCGTAGTCGCCGAGGCCGGCTTCGCGCAGGCAGCGCCTCAGGTACCCGTGGGTCACGCCGCGGTATTCGGCGCGCAGGGCGATCAGCAGCAGGGCATCGTAGCGCGGGTCCTGCACCTCTTCCGGGGGCTCCGGCTGCGCCCTGATCTGTTGCTGCAGGCTGGGTGACAGTGCGGCGAACTCAAGGTCGTCGCTGTCTATTCCCCACCAGTTCAGGAGGTGGGAGGAGCGGGCGGCGGGGTCGAGGCCGGGCAACCGCTGGCGGCTCAGCAGGTCGATGGCGGCGCTGGCGGTCAGTCTTTTCATCGGGCTCGGTGTGGGTGGGCGGTTCATGGCCAGGTCAGGATCAACTGATCCGGGCGCTGCAGAGGGATCCGCACGCTGACACCGCAGGTCGATTCGGCATAAAGGTGCCGGTCCTGGATCTCGACCCGGTTGAAGGGATGAGTGTCCCTCAGGACCAGCAGCCAGATCAGGGCCTCAGAATCTTTCTCCTGCAATGCCAGGAAACCATCCCCGCCGTGGGCGGCACACTCGCCGGCCCGGGCCTGCAAAGCTCCGTCGCCGGCGGCGCACAACGCCAGGGTCGCGAGGCCCTCGCCGTCCTGCTGAACGCTGTAGTCCGAGGCCGGCATCCATACCTTGTTGATCAGTCGGGGATGTTCGTGGGGCAGCTCGAACAGGCAGTAGAAGCCCGAGCCCAGGGCGAGGGAGTTGTCCCTGGGGTAGCGTTCGTCCTGCCATCTTTGCTGGATGAGCTGGCGATCTTCATGGCTGGGCATGTGACATTCCTTGTCCGCTGGGTCGAGCTGCTGCTAGGGCACCAGATAGCCTTTGACCCCGGTGAAGATGATCTGCGCCGCCAGGGCGCAGACGAACAGCCCCATCAGCCGGCTGACGATCTGCAGGCCCTGGTCGCCAAGGATGCGCTCGATGCGGTTGGACAGGTACAGCACCACGCCCACGGTGAGGCTGGCCAGGGCGATGCTGAGGATGGCGGTGAGCTTGTCGTCCCAGTGCGGCTGGCTGACTCCCATCACCAGCAGGGCGCCGATGGTGCCCGGGCCCACGGTCAGGGGGATGGTCAGCGGGACTATGGTCACGTCCTGCTGCACGTTGTCGCTCTGCACCGCCGACTTGCCCTGGGCCATGCCCAGGGCGGAGATGAACAGCACGCTGCCGGCGCCGATGCGGAAGGCGTCCACGGTAATGCCGAACACGCTGAAGATCACTCGGCCGAACAGGTACAGCAAGACGCTGGAAACCAGGGTGGCGAGGGCGACTTTCCAGGCCAGGCGCCGGCGCTCCTTGGAGGAGTAGCCGCGGGTCAGGCTGATGAAGCACGAGAGGACGAAGAATGGGCTATAGAGCACCAGCATCTTCAGGTAAACGCTGAACAGCACGTGGAGCATGGTGGAAGCTCACGACTAGGGAGGGCGAGCGAGAGTTTAACAGGCGCCGCCCGGGCTGTCGGCTCAACTGGTGTGGGCGGCGCTGCGTTCGCGCAGATCGCGCTGGGTGACCCAGTGCTCCACCAGCTCGCGCAGTTGCGAGAGTTCCACCGGCTTGGCCATGTGCCCGTCCATGCCGGCCTGGCGCGCGCGCTCCTTGTGCTCGGCGAGGATGTGCGCGGTCAGCGCCACCACCGGGGTGCGCACCCGCTGGTTGCCCACTTCCCAGGCACGCAGTTGCTGGGTGGCGGAGAAACCATCGAGCACTGGCATCTCGCAGTCCATCAGCACCAGGTCGTAGCGCTTGGCCTTCATCGCCTGCAGCGCTTCCTCGCCGTTGCTGGCGGTGTCGGGCTGCAGGTTGAGCTTGCCCAGCATGCCGCGGATGACCTTGGTGGAGATGCTGTTGTCCTCGGCCACCAGGATGCTGAAGTCGCTGGGAACCGTGACCGGCTCAGGCCCCGGGGCCGGGGTCAGGGGCATGTTGTAGGGCGCGGCAGGGGCCTTGTCGCGCTGATTGAGCTCGTCGGCCAGGGTAGTCTTGAGGGTGTAGCCGGCCACCGGCTTGGCGAGGATGCGCTTGATCCCGGCATTGCGCGCAATCACCTTGCTCGGCGCATTGCTGATGCCGGTGAGCATGATCAGCAGGATGTCGTGGTTCAGGCTCGGGTCTTCCTTGATCTTGGCCGCCAGTTGCATGCCGGTCATGCCGGGCATGTTCTGGTCCAGCAGCACCACATCGAAATAGTCCCGCAGGTGCGCCTTGGTCCGCAGCAGGGCCAGGGCTTCCTTGCCCGAAGGCACGGCGCTGACGTTCAGGCCCCAGGCGCTGCATTGCTGCACCAGGACCTTGCGGCAGGTGTCGTTGTCGTCCACCACCAGCACCCGCGCGCCCTGCAGCGGGCCATCGAGGTCGGCGGTCGGGTGCTCCAGGCGCTCGGCGTCCAGGGGCAGGGTCAGCCACAGGGTGCTGCCCTGGTTGGTGCCGCTCTTGATGCCGAATTCGCCGTGCATCAGCAGGATCAGCTGACGGGCGATGACCAGGCCCAGGTTGCCCCCCAGGCGGGTGGTGGCGAGGAAGTTCTTGCTGTGCAGCTCGGTGTGCAGCAGCGCTTCGCGCTCCTCGGCGTCCATGGGCTGGCCGCTGTCCTGCACGGCGATGCGCAGGCGCGGTTTGCTGCTGCGCTCGTCGATGGCGACGACGATCAGCACTTCGCCCTCGTCGGTCTTCTTCAGGGCATTTTCCAGCAGGCTCAGCAGCGCCTGGCGCAGGCGCGTCGGGTCACCGCTGATGACGCGCGGCACCTGGGGCTGGATAAAGCTGATCAGCTCGACGTTCTGCTGTTCGGCCTTGGCCCGGAAGATGCTCAGGCAATCCTCGATCAGGGCATTGAGGTCGAACTGCACATCGTCCAGCTCGATCTGCCCGGACTCCAGCTTGGAGATGTCGAGGATCTCGTTGATCAGGGTCAGCAGCTCGTTGCCGGCGCTGTGGATGGTTTGCACGTAGTCGCGCTGCTTGACCGACAGCGGGGTGCCCAGCAGCAGCTCGGTCATGCCCAGCACGCCGTTCATCGGGGTGCGGATCTCGTGGCTGATCTTGGCCAGGAACTCGGCCTTGGCGTTGACCTCGGCGGTGCTGGCAGCCAGGTCGCGGCTGACGCTGAAGCGGTTCTCGGTGATGTCGCGCTGGCGTTCGCCCAGGGCAATGCTCATCAACAGGCCGGCGACGCAGACCACGCTCATCAGGGTGACGATCAGCCCTTGCGGGGCCACCAGGGTCAGGCCCAGCAGGGCCGGGAGAATCACCAGGGTGCCGAGGTTGAAGATCACCATGGCGGTGACGAACAGCCGTGCCGGGCGGTAGCCCTTGTGCCAGTGATAGGCGCCGACGAACAACATGCTCAGGCCGGCCAGGGCCACCAGGCTGTAGGTGATGATGTTCAGCGGCAGGGTGTTGACGAACAGCAGCAACAGGCCGAACAGGCTGATCAGCAGGATGTTGCCCAGCAGCAACCGGTTCAGCGGGTGAGGGCCCAGCGGGGCGAAGAAACGGTAGGCGAACATCATCCCGCAGGGCGCAGTCAGTAGCAGCGCCAGGTAGGCGCCCGGGGTCTGCAAGGCTTGCCAGTCCGGCAGCCACGGGCCGAACAGGTTCAGCAGCATCAGCAGGCTGAGGGTCAACAGTCCCTCACAGGCCGCCAGCCACAGGCTGCTGCGTGAGCGGGTGTAGGCGAAGCGGGTGAGGTTATGCAGGATCAGCATCGCCAGGCAGCCGAACAACAGGCCGTAGATCAGGGTCTGGCTCTGGTCGGCGGCGCTCATCACCGCCGATTGCAGGGTGATGTAGGGGCGCAGTTCGTGTTCGGACACCAGCCGCAGGTAGACCTCCAGCGGCTTGGCGCTTTGCGGCAGCGGCAGCATGAAGTCGCTGCTGGGCAGGGGCTTTTCCGTTTGTGGCTGGCTGGAGCCGGTGTTCACTTGCTCGATCAGCTTGTCGCCGTCGAGCACGTAGAGATTCAGGTGGGACAGGTCGGGGGCGAAGATCCGCAGGATCTGTTCGTGGGGCCCGGGTTGCAGCTTGAAGCGCAGCCACAGCGCGCCATCGGGTTCGGCTGCGGTCAGCTTGTCCAGCTCGATAGGGCTGAACTGGTTGGTGTAGCGCGGGGAGCGGATGTCACTGAGCTGCAGATCGGCCTGTTCGTCGAGCAACACCGCCCAGCCACTGCCTTGAGCGGCCAGGGCCGGATTCAAGCAGAGCAGGGTCAGCAATGTGACGGTGAAGCCTAAGGCGATCCTGAGCCAGCGCACGGCGAAATCCCTTCATTGGTTGATGCCTGATTATAACTATGCGCGGCGTAATGACCGCACGGCAAGGGCGCCAGGCCCTTGCCGGGGACAGGGACGGCTTTACTCCTGACCGCGCTCACGGGCAATGGCGCGGTAGCCGATGTCCTTGCGGTAGAAGCAGCCTTGCCAGTCGATCTTGGCCGCCAGGCGGTAGGCTTGCTGCTGGGCCGCGTCGACGCTGTCGCCCATGGCGGTGGCGCAGAGTACCCGGCCGCCGGAGGTCACGATCTGACCGTCCTTGAGCGCGGTGCCGGCGTGGAAGACCTTGCCTTCCAGGGCCGCCGCCGCGTCCAGGCCGGTGATGGCCGCGCCCTTGGCGTAGTCACCAGGATAGCCGCCGGCTGCCAGGACGATGCCCAGGCTCGGGCGTGGATCCCACTGCGCTTCGACCTTGTCCAGGGCCTGGGCCAGGGCGGCTTCGACCAGCAGCACCAGGCTCGACTGCAGGCGCAGCATCACCGGCTGGGTTTCCGGATCGCCGAAGCGGCAGTTGAACTCGATGACTTTCGGGTTGCCGGCCTTGTCGATCATCAAGCCGGCATAGAGGAAGCCGGTGTAGACATTGCCTTCCTCGGCCATGCCGCGCACGGTGGGCCAGATCACCTGATCCATCACCCGCTGGTGCACTTCGGCGGTGACCACCGGTGCTGGCGAGTAGGCGCCCATGCCACCGGTATTGGGGCCAGTGTCGCCGTCGCCGACGCGCTTGTGGTCCTGGCTGGTGGCCATCGGCAGCACGTTCTTGCCGTCGACCATGACGATGAAGCTGGCTTCCTCGCCGTCGAGGAATTCCTCGATGACCACGCGGGAACCGGCTTCGCCGAAGGCATTGCCGGCGAGCATGTCGCGCACGGCCTCTTCGGCTTCGGCCAGGGTCATGGCGACGATCACGCCCTTGCCGGCGGCCAGGCCGTCGGCCTTGATCACGATCGGCGCACCCTTTTCCTGCAAGTAGGCCAGGGCCGGCTCGATTTCGGTGAAGTTCTGGTAGTCGGCGGTCGGGATCTTGTGACGCGCGAGGAAATCCTTGGTGAAGGCTTTCGAGCCTTCCAGCTGCGCGGCGCCGGCGGTCGGACCGAAGCAGTCCAGGCCACGGGAGCGGAACAGATCCACCACGCCGGCCACCAGCGGCACTTCCGGACCGACGATGGTCAGGGACACATTGTTCTCGGCGAAATCGGCCAGCTGTTCCAGGGCCAGGACGTCGATGGCGACGTTCTCGCACTTGGCTTCGATGGCGGTGCCGGCGTTGCCGGGGGCGACGAATACTTTTTCGACCCGTGGGTCCTGAGCGACTTTCCAGGCCAGGGCGTGTTCGCGACCGCCGCTACCAATGATCAAAACGTTCAAGTCAGACTCCTTCGGAGGAAGCTACAAGCCGCAAGCTGCAAGTGAAGAGCAATCTGGGTCGCTCTGAAGTGCGGCGTGCGGCTTTGAATGAGAAAGGCTGCAAGTGCAAGCAAGGGCGATTGCGATCGGCTCTGGCTTGTCGCTTGCAGCTTGATGCTTGTGACTGCTGTTAGTGACGGAAGTGGCGCATGCCGGTGAAGACCATGGCAATGCCGGCTTCGTCGGCAGCGGCAATCACTTCTGCATCACGCATCGAACCGCCGGGCTGGATCACCGCGGTGATGCCGACCTTGGCGGCGTTGTCCAGGCCGTCGCGGAACGGGAAGAACGCGTCGGAGGCCATCACCGAACCCGCGACCTGCAAACCGGCGTGTTCGGCTTTGATCGCAGCGATCCGCGCCGAGTTCACACGGCTCATCTGGCCGGCGCCGACACCGATGGTCTGGCGGTTCTTGGCGTAGACGATGGCGTTGGACTTGACGTACTTGGCGACTTTCCAGGCGAAGATCAGGTCGTTGATCTCCTGCTCGGTGGGGGCGCGCTTGGTCACGACTTTCAGGTCATCGGCGCTGATCATGCCGATATCACGGCTCTGCACCAGCAGGCCGCCGTTGACGCGCTTGTAGTCCCAGGCCGGAACCCGGTCGGCCGACCACTGGCCGCAGGCCAGCAGGCGCACATTGGCCTTGGCGGCGACAATGGCGCGGGCTTCTTCGCTCACCGACGGGGCGATGATCACTTCGACGAACTGCCGCTCGACGATGGCCTTGGCGGTGTCGGCGTCCAGTTCGCGGTTGAAGGCGATGATGCCGCCGAAGGCCGACTCGGTGTCGGTGGCGTAGGCCAGCTCATAGGCCTGGCGAATGCCGCCTTCGGCGTCCGGGCTGACCGCCACGCCGCACGGGTTGGCGTGCTTGACGATGACGCAAGCTGGCTTGACGAAGCTCTTCACGCATTCCAGGGCGGCGTCGGTGTCGGCTACGTTGTTGTAGGACAGCTCCTTGCCTTGCAACTGGGTGGCGGTGGCAATGCCGACTTCGGCAGGCTTGGCTTCCACGTAGAACGCCGCGCTCTGGTGCGGGTTCTCGCCATAGCGCATTTCCTGGGCCTTGATGAACTGGCTGTTGAAGGTCCGCGGGAATTCGCTGCGGCCTTCTGTGCTCAGGGTTTGCGCGGCCTGGTTCACGGTGCCCATGTAGTTGGCGATCATGCCGTCGTAGGCGGCAGTGTGTTCGAAGGCCTTGAGCATCAGGTCGAAGCGCTGGGCGTAGGTCAGGCCACCGGCCTTGAGGCTTTCCAGGACGCCGGCGTAGTCGCTGGCATTGACCACGATGGCCACGTCCTTATGGTTCTTGGCCGCCGAGCGGACCATGGTCGGGCCGCCGATGTCGATGTTCTCGATGGCGGTCGGCAGGTCGCAGCCCGGCTTGGAAATGGTGGCTTCGAAGGGGTAGAGGTTGACCGCCACCAGATCGATCGGCTTGATCCCGTGCTCGTTCATGATGGCGTCGTCGATGCCGCGACGACCGAGGATACCGCCGTGGATTTTCGGGTGCAGGGTTTTGACCCGGCCATCCATCATTTCCGCGAAACCGGTGTAGTCCGCCACTTCCACTGCGGACACGCCGTTGTCCTGCAGCAGCTTGAAGGTCCCGCCGGTGGAGAGGATCTCCACGCCAAGGGCTTCCAGTTCCTTGGCGAATTCGAGGATCCCGGTCTTGTCGGAAACACTGATCAAGGCGCGGCGGATCGGCAGGCGGGTAGTCTGGTCGGTCATCTCAATTTCCATCAAAAGCAAAGGAGTCAGCAAAAAAGGCGACCGTTTTTACGCGGGCGCCTTTCTGGTTTGATTGAATGCTTACAACAAATCGTACTGCTTGAGTTTCTTGCGCAGGGTGCCGCGGTTCAGGCCCAGGAGTTCGCTGGCCTTGGTCTGATTGCCCTTGACGTAGTTCATCACGCTTTCGAGCAACGGAGCCTCGACTTCGGAGAGCACCAGGTTGTACACGTCCGTGACGGCAGCGCCCTCAAGGTGGGCGAAATAATTGTGCAGCGCCTTCTCGACACTCCCGCGAAGGGTCTGGCCTTCTTCGCTGGGGGTATTGAGGTGCTGTTTCAAATTCACGTTGTCGCTCACGGGTGTTGTTCCACTCACTAAAGTCTCGGTCATCATCGTCATGCGGCCACCCCTTCTCCGTCCCCTGTTTCCAGGCTCTTGTAACGTCCGGCAAAGAACTCACGAACGTTGGCGCATTGTGCTTCCGTATCTTCCAAACGATTGAAGTGGGCGCGAAACTCCCTGGCGCCCGGCAGGGTTGCGAGATACCAGCCCACATGCTTGCGTGCGATGCGGACGCCCATGACCTCCCCATAGAAGGCATGCAGCGCGGCCAGGTGCTCTAGCAGAATACGTTCCACCTCGAACAGCTCTGGTGCCGGGAGGGTTTCACCGGTACGCAGGAAGTGCTCGATCTCACGAAAAATCCACGGCCGCCCCTGAGCGGCCCGGCCAATCAACAGCCCGTCGGCGCCGGTGGCATGCAAGACCTGCCGGGCTTTTTCGGGTGAGTCGATATCGCCGTTGGCAAAGACCGGGATCGACACCGCCTGCTTGATCGCGGCAATGGTGTCGTACTCGGCTTCACCGGTGTACAGGTCGGCCCGGGTCCGACCATGGACCGCCAGCGCCGTGATGCCTGCCTGTTCGGCGATCTTCGCCACCGTCAGGCCGTTCTTGTTCTGCCGGTCCCAGCCGGTGCGGATCTTCAGGGTGACCGGTACATCCACCGCGGCCACCACCGCCTGGAGAATCTCGTTGACCAGGGCTTCGTCTTTCAGCAACGCGGAGCCGGCGGCCTTGTTGCAGACCTTCTTCGCCGGACAACCCATGTTGATATCAATAATCTGTGCGCCCAGCTCGACGTTGGCGCGGGCGGCGTCTGCCAGCATCTGTGCATCGCCACCGGCAATCTGTACCGAGCGTGGCTCGGGATCGCCTTCGTGGATCATGCGCAACCGCGATTTGCGGCTGTTCCACAAGCTCATGTCGCTGGTGACCATTTCCGAGACTACAAGGCCCGCGCCCAACTGCTTGCAAAGCTGACGAAAGGGCTGGTCGGTGACCCCCGCCATCGGGGCGAGAATCAAGCCGTTGTGCAATGTATATGGGCCGATGCGTACCGCCGACATAGGACTTCCCTGTTGTGGGGCCGGATCATGGGAGTTCGAAAAAGGGTTGGCATGATACCCGCTCTCGATGACCGGATAAAGGCTGAATTGGATAAAATCTGAACAGTTATTCCGTTATCGCTCCGGGATCAATCTGAGCGATGCAGTCATAAATCTGTCTTCAATTCAGAGTTGTTCGCCAGCTCGTTCAGCCGATTCACTCGGGCGAGTGGAAACTGAGACTGTAGTTCACGGCTTTCGGTCCGGGGTCAAGAATGTCCAGGGCGATGTGAATCGGCGTCTGCGGCGGCATTTCCGCCACATCCTGCATCTCACCGCCCAGGTATTCCCCGGGTTTGAAGCTGCGACTGGCGATCAGGTGGCCGTTGAGGTCGGCGAAGCGCAGTTCCAGCAGCGGGAAGGGTTGGGAGAACGGCGCACGGTTGTAGATGATGGCGTCCACCACCAGCGCCCCACTGAACTCCGGATGGCTGCGCACCACCAGATTGCTGCTCTTGATCCGGGCGATGTCCACCCGGGATGGCACCGTGCAGCCGAACTCCGGGCACAGTTGCTGGAACCAGGGGCGGTACTGGTCCTGGCGCGCCAGTTCGTCGAAATGGTAGGCGATGTACTGGCCCGCCAGGCCGCCAGCGGCCAGCAGGATCAACAGCAGCCAGAGCAGGCGCCGGCCCCAGGGCGAGCGGCGTTTCTGCCAGTCGAGGTGGATGGGGTCATCCACCAGGTCCAAGAGGACGTCTTCCGCCACGGCGGGTTCGCTGCGTTCGCGGCGTTTCTTGCCATGGGGCGCGTCCGCTTCGTCGTCCTGCTCGGCGCCGTCTGCCGAGATCCGGGCGTCGAACGGCTCCAGGTCGTCATCCAGGCGCAGCTTGGGGGCTTTCGGTTCGTCTTCCAGGTCCGCCAGGTTGAAGGACAGCGACGGTTCGGTACGGCTCTGCCGGGGCGGCTCGGGGGCGGGCTCGTCCGGCTGTGCCTGGACCTTGAGGGCGACAGGTTGCGGCTCGTCGTGTTCAGCGGCGCTGCCAAACAGGCCGTCGGGCCAGTGGGCATCATCGGCGTCCTGCGGGTCGCGGCGGGCGCTGAGGCTGCCTTCCTTGTGTTCCCGCTCCTGGCCAAAGGCCTTGGCCGGCTGGATCTCGCGCTGTTCGAGCTTGGCCAGCTCCTCGTCGAGGTCCAGGTGATCCAGGTCCATTTCGGCAGCCGACCATTGTTTCTGGCTGATGGCGCGTTGCATGGGGGGCGCCGCTGGCGTGGGGCTGGCGGCGGGCTCGGCTGGTGGCTCGACGGGAGGCGCTGCTGCAGGCGCGGGCGCCGCTTTCGCCACCGGCCTGGACGCTGCGCTTTCCTTCGCGGCGCGCTGCTCCAGCAATTGCCGCGCGGCGTTGAACACCTGCAGGCAGGAGCCACAGCGCACCACCCCGCGGGCCACGCTCAGTTGAGCGTGGCTGACGCGGAACCTGGTTTGGCAATGTGGGCATTGGGTGACGAAACTGTCGGTCATGCGGCCATCCGGATTATGCAGGCGGCCATTCTAGCGCCGACGGCCGGTGATGCGCACCCAGCCATCGAGGGTGGCGATCGGATCCAGATCGAAGTCCTGGGCATAGGCCGCGGCCACTTCTTCACCTTGCTCGGCAAGGATGCCGGAGAGCGCCAGGCGCCCGCCGGACTTGACCAGGCCCGACAGTTGCGGAGCCAGGGCCACCAGCGGGCCGGCCAGGATGTTGGCCACCAGCACGTCGGCCTGGACCTGCGGCAATTGCTCGGGCAGGTACAGCGGGAACAGCTCGTCGGCGATGCCGTTGCGTCCGGCGTTGTCCCGGGAGGCTTCCAGGGCCTGTATGTCGATGTCGGTGCCGACCGCGTGGCGGGCGCCCAGCAACAGCGCGGCGATGGCCAGGATTCCCGAGCCGCAGCCGAAGTCCAGTACGTTGCAGTCCTTGAGGTCCTGGCTATCCAGCCATTGCAGGCACAGGGCGGTGGTCGGGTGGGTACCGGTGCCGAACGCCAGGCCCGGGTCCAGCAGCAGGTTGACCGCATCCGGCTCCGGCGCGGCGTGCCAGCTGGGGACGATCCACAGGCGCTGGCCGAAGCGCATCGGCTGGAAGTTGTCCATCCAGCTGCGTTCCCAGTCCTGGTCTTCGATGACTTCGCTGTGGTGCTCGGGCAGTGGAGCGCCGGTCAGCAGTTCCAGGTGGGCGAGCACGCTGGCGGCCTCGGTGCCGCCTTCGAACAGGGCCAGCAGGTGGGTGTGGGACCACAATGGGGTGGTGTTCAGTTCGGGTTCGAAGATCGGCTGATCCTCGGCGTCCATGAAGGTGACCGAAACGGCACCGACTTCAAGAAAAGCGTCTTCATAGGTTTCGGCTTGTTCTGGGCTGATGGCGAGACGGACTTGCAGCCAAGGCATGGCGGGCACCTTTGAAAATATGTGATGTGCAGCCTAGCGGGCCGCGAGAAGCGCGCAAGTTTACGCGAGACGCCCCGTGGGAGCGAGGGGGGATGCCGAGTGCTGGGTTGCGGTGGCGGTTGATTGGGGGATGCGCGCAATGGCCGCTGGGTGGTTCGCGAGCAAGCTCGCTCCTACGGGGCGCAGGGGCGGATACGACAAGGCCGCTCGAAAGCGGCCTTGTCGGTGTGGCGGGTGCCGATCAGTGTTGCTCGGCCAGCTTGTGCTCGAGGTAGTGAATGTTCACGCCCCCTTTGCAGAAGCCTTCGTCACGGGTCAGGTCGCGGTGCAGCGGGATGTTGGTCTTGATCCCGTCGACGACGATTTCGTCCAGCGCATTGCGCATGCGCGCCATGGCTTCGTCACGGCTGCTGCCGTAAGTGATCAGCTTGCCGATCAACGAATCGTAGTTCGGTGGAACCGCGTAGCCGCTGTACAGGTGCGAGTCGACGCGCACGCCGTTGCCGCCCGGGGCATGGAAATGCTTGACCGTGCCTGGGCTTGGCATGAAGGTTTTCGGGTCTTCGGCGTTGATCCGGCATTCCAGCGCGTGACCGCGGATGACCACGTCATCCTGGGTGAACGACAGCTTGTTGCCGGCGGCGATGCTGAGCATCTCCTTGACGATGTCGATGCCGGTGACCATTTCCGATACCGGGTGCTCCACCTGCACACGAGTGTTCATCTCGATGAAGTAGAAGCGGCCGTTCTCGTACAGGAACTCGAAGGTACCGGCACCGCGATAGCCGATGTCGATACAGGCCTTGACGCAACGGGCAAAGACTTCCTGGCGCGCAGTCTCGTCGATGTCCGGTGCCGGGGCTTCTTCGAGGACCTTCTGGTGACGGCGCTGCAGCGAGCAGTCGCGATCGCCCAGGTGGACGGCATTGCCCTGGCCGTCGGACAGCACCTGAACTTCCACGTGACGTGGGTTGGTCAGGAACTTTTCCAGGTAGACCATCGGGTTGCCAAACGCCGCGCCGGCTTCGGAGCGGGTCAGCTTCGCCGAGGCGATCAGGTCTTCTTCCTTGTGCACCACGCGCATGCCGCGACCACCACCGCCGCCAGCGGCCTTGATGATCACTGGATAGCCGACTTCACGGCCGATGCGCAGTGCGGTTTCCTCGTCTTCCGGCAGCGGGCCGTCGGAACCTGGAACCGTAGGAACGCCGGCCGCGATCATCGCGTGCTTGGCGGAAACCTTGTCGCCCATCAGGCGGATGGTTTCAGCTTTCGGGCCGATGAAGGCGAAGCCGGAGTTTTCCACCTGTTCGGCGAAGTCGGCGTTTTCCGCCAGGAAGCCGTAGCCAGGGTGGATCGCCGTAGCGCCAGTGACTTCAGCGGCCGCGATGATGGCCGGGATGTGCAGGTAGGACTGCGCGGCTTGCGCAGGCCCGATGCAAACGGATTCGTCCGCCAGGCCCAGGTGCATCAGCTCCTTGTCGGCCTTGGAGTAGACGGCGACGGTCTTGATCCCCATTTCCTTGCAGGCACGCAGGATCCGCAGGGCGATTTCGCCGCGGTTGGCGATCAGGACTTTTTCCAACTTCGCAGGCTTCAACATCAAAGACTCTCCGCGGTTCAAACGATGGTGAACAGCGGTTGGTCGTACTCAACCGGCTGGCCGTCTTCGACAAGAATGGATTCGATCACACCGCTGGTTTCAGCTTCGATGTGGTTCATCATCTTCATCGCTTCGACGATGCACAGGGTGTCGCCTTTCTTCACGCTCTGGCCGACTTCAACGAAGGCTGGCGAGGTAGGCGAAGACTTGCGGTAGAACGTACCGACCATTGGCGAACGGGCCACGGTGCCGTTCAGCGCAGGTGCAGCCGGGGCGGCAGGAGCAGCAGCGGCCGGGGCGGCGGCAGCGGCAGGCGCAGCAGCGGGAGCGGCCACTGGGGCTGGAGCGTAGTACTGCTGGGCTGGAGTCTTGCTGTGACGGCTGATGCGTACGGACTCTTCGCCTTCCTTGATTTCCAACTCGTCGATGCCGGACTCTTCCAGCAGCTCGATCAGTTTCTTAACTTTACGGATATCCATGAATCATCAACTCCCAAGGGTCGGTCAGGGGCGTTTATTGCCTGTCGTTCAAGCACTTGCCTGTCGTTCAAGCTGTTCTAGGGCGGCCTCCAGGGCCAGTCGGTAACCGCTGGCGCCAAGGCCGCAGATCACTCCCACCGCAACATCGGAGAAGTAGGAGTGATGGCGGAAAGCTTCGCGTTTGTGCACGTTGGATAGATGCACTTCGATGAATGGGATGCTCACCGCCAGCAGCGCGTCACGTAATGCGACGCTTGTATGCGTAAAAGCTGCTGGATTGATCAAAATGAAGTCCACGCCTTCATCGCGGGCGGCATGGATGCGCTCGATCAATTCGTACTCGGCATTGCTCTGCAGGTACTGCAGATGGTGCCCGGCATCACGGGCCCGCTGCTCCAGATCCTGGTTGATCTGGGCCAGGGTGGTTGCACCGTAGACCCCCGGTTCACGGGTGCCGAGCAGGTTCAGGTTGGGGCCGTGAAGCACCAGTAGGGTGGCCATCGGTCGTTCCTTGTTATCGGGGGCTGTTGTCAGAACCCGGCGACTATGCCGGAAAGACTTTATGACTGTCCAGTTCTCGGCAATAGCCAGCACGATGAGCGATGTTTGCGCAAAATATGTGACTGACTGATGAAATCCGGTCACTTGCCCGCAAGAAGGGAGCACTGCAGTGCCTGGCGTCGATTTCGCCGATGTTGGGTTGAGATGGGGGGCGGGCGCTGTGATCTTGCGCCATGAGCCGCAATGTCCCGCAGCGCAGAAGGCCGCCAGGACCTGGTCCGGTTGGCAGCGACGCGGGGCGCGAAACCGGCTCAGACGCGGAAGGCTTGCACCGCAGTGTGCAGTTGACCACCCAGGTCCAGCAGGTTCTCGCCCTGGGCCCGGCCTTCGCCGATGCGCAGCAGGTTGTCGCCGCCCAGTTGATGGATGCGTTCGCTGTGGTCGCGGATCTCGCTGACCGCGCCGCTTTGCTGGGCGGTGACATCGGCGATGCGCACTGCCGTGTCGGCGATGGTCTGGATCGCTCCGACGATTTCATCCAGCGCGCCGTCGGCGGCCTGGGCCTGGCTGGCGGTGGCTTCGGCGTGTTCCACCTGGGCACGCATGCCTTGCACCGATTGCTGCGCGGCGCTTTGCAGGCCGGCGATCAGGGTCTGGATCTCTGCCGTGGCACCGGCGGTGCGCTGGGCCAGGGAGCGCACCTCTTCGGCGACCACGGCGAAGCCGCGGCCCATCTCTCCGGCGCGGGCAGCTTCGATGGCGGCGTTGAGGGCCAGCAGGTTGGTCTGTTCGGCGATGGAGCGGATCACCGTCAGCACGCCGCCGATGGTGGCCGATTCCTGGGCCAGATGCTCGATCATCTGCGCGTTGCCCTGGACTTCCCCTACAAGGGCATGCAGGCCGGTGAGGCTCAGGCCGATGACTTTCTGCCCCTGTTGCACCGCGAGGCCGGCGCTACGGCTGGCATCGGCGGCCTGGCTGGCGTCGCCGGCGACCTGCTGGATAGTGGCTTCCAGCTCCCCCAGGGCATCGCGGATCTGCGCGGTGTCGCCGGCCTGGCGCTCGGCCCCGCTGTGCAGGCCGCTGCTGAGGTCGGCCAGGGCGCGGCTGCTGCCGGCCACTTGCTCGGCGTTCTGGCGGATGGTGCCCACCAGGTCCACCAGGTAGGCGCGCAGACGGTTCAGGGACTCTTCGATGGCGTGCAGTTCGCGGTTGGTCTTGCCTAGCTGGATCGGTCGGCTGAAGTCGCCTTCGGCCCAGGTCGACAGGGCCGGGGCCAGGTTGGTCAGGACCCTGGCGAGCTTGCGCTGCAAGGTGTCGATGACCAGGGCGATCAGCAGGATCAGGGCGATCATCAGCCCCTGCATCAAGCGCACTTCGCCCTGGATCTGCCCGTGCTGGGCCCGTACGGCTGGCTCCAGCTCGGCAATGGCCTGGCGCACGGCGGTGATTTTCAGCAGGGTGGCGGCGGCGAGGTCGGCGCGTTTCTGGATCTGTTCGCGGGTGCGCTCAAGTTCTGCCGGGTAGCGGTTGAGCAGGCTGTTGAGCTCGCGTTTGAGGCTGATGCCGGCGTCTTCGGCGGCGGCTTTCTGGGTGTTTTCCAGGCCCATCATGGCGGCGAAATCATCGGTGCCGGAGTCACTACTGGCAGCCACGCCCAATAAAGGCAGGGCTTCAAGCCGGTCGGCCTGGGCACGGATGCTGTTGAGTTCGCGTTCGACATCGGCGGCCAGTTCGCTGCGGCCGCTGCTCACCAGCTTGTCGCGGGCCAGGGAGAGTTTGCCCAGGTGCTGTGAGGCGCTGAGCAATAACGGCAGGTAATGGGTCGCGTCCGGGCTCTTGGCTCCGCTGGCGTACTGGCTGAGCTGCTCCAGGTTGGCCCCCAGTTCGCGCTCGGCCTGCAACAGCAGCGCCTGGGGATCGCCTGCCAGTTTGCCGGCCGCCAGCAGGTCGCTCTTGCTGAAGGTGTCGAGGCTGGCCAGGCTCGGGCGCAGGCTCTGCGCCAGCGGGGCTGGCAGTTCGCCAAGCTCGCCCTGCAGGGATTCCAGGGCCTGGGTCGCGCCGCTCAGGCGCAGGGCATCGCCGCTGGCCAGGTAGTCTTCGATATTGCGTGCCACTTGATTCTGAAACTGCTGGGACAGCCCCAGGTAACGCTCCATCAATAGATAGGGGCGTTCCAGGGCCCGTTGCGACCACCACAGCGTTGCCCCCAGGGCAAGGCAAACGGCAACGAGCAACAGGGTATTGAGATTGGTCAGCAGCTTCAGGCGCATCGGGGCTCTACCAACGGCGAAAATGGTAAGCGCCTGAATTTATTGCGTTTGTATTACAAGGTTATGACCGAATCAGTGGATTCGGATGAAAAGGTGGCACTTTGACTTGATTGCCGCGCGGCCTGTACCCGGTTGCGGCCACCGTGCTTGGCGCGGTACAGGGCTTCGTCGGCCTGGCTGGCCATCATCAGGCTGTCGGAGTCTTCCTGCATCTCCACCACCCCCGCGCTGAAGGTGCACCACAGGTCCTGGGGTTGGGCCGGGTAGTGGATCTCGGCAAAGCGCTGGCGGATTTCATCGAGCACCTTGCAGGCGGCTTCCTGATCGGTGTCGGGCATGACGATGGCGAATTCCTCGCCGCCGTAGCGGCCGATGAAATCGGTCTTGCGCAGGCGCTGCTTGAGGAACAGCGCCAGGCTCTTGATCACCCGGTCGCCCATGGGATGGCCGTGGCTGTCGTTGACCCGCTTGAAGTGGTCGATATCGAGCATGGCGAAGCTCAGCGGCTTGTTCTCGCGGCGGGCGCGGAAGCTGCAGTCTTCCAGCAGTTGCAGGATATGGGTGTGGTTGTACAGGCCGGTGAGGCTGTCGCGGACCATCCGCGCCTTGAGGTTGCGCGCCCGGGCCGCGCGGTTGCGCACGGTGGTGATCAGGTGCCGCGGCTTGATCGGCTTGGTCAGGAAGTCGTCGCCGCCTTCGCTCATGGCGTCCAGTTGCTTGTCCAGGTCGTCTTCGGCGGACAGGTAGATGATCGGCACGCTGACGTAGCGGTCGTTGTGGCGGATCACCTTGGCCAGTTCGGTGCCGGTGCAGGCCGGCATGTACATGTCGAGGATGATCAGGTCCGGCTGGAAGTCCGCCAGCTCGGCCATGGCCTGGATCGGCTCGATCAGGGTGCGGGTGACGATCCCGGCGCTGTTGAGCAGGCGTTCGGTGTGCAGCGCCTGGGCCCGGGAGTCATCGATGATCAGCACTTTATAGGGTTCGTACTGGGCCACGCAGGTCAGTACTTCGATCTTCTCCAGCAGGCTGGAGGCTTCCAGGGTGCCGGTGAGGAACTCCTGGCCACCGGCGCGTACGGCGGCCAGGCGGGTCGGGGTATCGGTTTCATGCAGGCTGAAGAACAGCAGCGGCAGTTTCTGCTCCAGGCCGACCTGGGCCTCGGCCGCCAGTGTCAGGCCCATGCCGGGGCCGCAAAAGTCGACATCGATGACGATCGCGGCCGGCAGGCGTTCGACCATGGATGAGCGAAAGGCCGCAATGCTGTCCAGGGACTGGGCGCTGAGGCCAAAGAACTCCAGCTGCTTGGCCAGGCGTTCGGCGCGGTCGTGGTCCTGCAGCATGACGTAGATCGGCTTGCGCAAAGGCGGCAGGAAGGTCTGTTCCAGCTGGTCGCCGTGTCGCAGGCCGGTGCGCGACAGGCGCTGCATCAGGCGGTTGAGATCGGTGATCAGGGTGCTGCTAAGGCGGCCGCGATTGGCATCCACCGCCTCAAGAGACTGGCTGATGCTGCGGGCCAGTTGAGTGTGTTCGGGCTGCTCGAAACGTTCGGCGAAGCGCAGCAGGCGCAGGTTGGCCTCGCACAGTTCGGACATGTCGCTGGTGGACCATTCACTGCGTTGCAGACGCTGCCATATCTCAAGAATCTGACGTGCCTGATGAATTACCCGCTGGGCAAAGTGGTGCTTGAGGCGCTCACGGCTGGGGTCTTCTGGCTCGGTCATATCCTGACTACTAGTTAGGGTGCATGCTGAGATCGACTGGTGGCTCTATGCTAGCACCACTTTTGCGTCCCATGAGTGTCGTGCGTCAATAATGTGCGAGGCGAGGCCATTCAGTTCCTGACCGTCTGGTCGCATAGGCTCGGGACTGTGCTTCATTTATAGTGATCGCCTGATTCGCAATCATTGCGCGGCGCGCATTTGCCGGAAGATTTATCCCGTCAAGGCAAGGCACGATGGAGTAGGGTTGTGGTCGAACCGATGAACCCAAGTGATTGAAAGGACATAGCCATGCTGGATTGGAAGAATCGCGCAGGCAGCGCGCCGGAGCGTGCTGCCGAACCCAAGTCGGCGACACGCAGCTATTTTGGTGGCCTGCTGTTCAGTCGCGCCCTGGCCACCTTGCTGGGTCTGTATCTGTTGGTGACCGGTGGCCTGGGTTGGTACTGGAGCCAGGAGCCGGCGCTGTTTCCGGTCCAGCAGAATGCCCAGATTGCCGCCGAGAAGGCCGGCCGGCAGATGGTGGTGGGCTACACCACCGTGGAAACCCTCAAGACCGTCGCTGGCACCTTGCTCGACAAACCGGGTGGCTACATCTCCAACGACCGTTTTCCGCCGGGCTTGTGGATGGACAACATGCCGAGCTGGGAATACGGCGTGCTGGTCCAGGTTCGCGACCTGACCCGCGCCTTGCGCAAGGACTTCGCCCGCTCCCAGTCCCAGTCCGCCGAGGATGCCGACCTGGCCAAGGCCGAGCCGCGCTTCAACTTCGACAACAAGAGCTGGGTGCTGCCGTCCAGCGAGTCGGAATATCAGGATGGCATCAACTCCCTGAGCCGCTACCAGGCGCGCCTGTCCGATCCGAACCAGAAGACCGCGCAGTTCTATGCTCGTGCCGACAACCTGAACAACTGGCTGGGTGACGTGGGGACGCGCCTGGGCTCACTGTCCCAACGGCTGTCGGCCAGTGTTGGTCGCGTCAAGCTCAACACTGCCCTGAAAACCGAAGTGGTCGCTCCCGGCCAGGTTCCTCAGGTCGATGAAGAGCTTGAGGAAACCCCATGGATGCAGATCGACAACGTGTTCTACGAGGCCCGTGGCCAGGCCTGGGCCCTGTCCCACCTGCTGCGTGCCATCGAAGTGGACTTTGCCGACGTGCTGGCGAAGAAGAACGCTACCGTCAGCGTGCGCCAGATCATCCGTGAACTGGAGGCCTCCCAGGAGCCGGTCTGGAGCCCGATGATCCTCAATGGCAGCGGCTTCGGCGTGCTGGCCAACCACTCGCTGGTGATGGCCAACTATATTTCCCGGGCCAACGCGGCGGTCATCGACTTGCGCCAACTGCTCAATCAAGGCTGATCCATGGTTGCGACCACCAATGAGGCGGCCCATCGCGCCGCCTCCGATGCTGAAGAGATTGCCTGGGTCGATGGCGAAGACCAGCTGCTGGGTGCCATGGTCCGTTCCGAGCTGCGCGAGCGCGGCCTGATTGGCCGTGGCACCTACATCATGCTGTTCAATTCCGCCGGTGAGTTGTGCGTGCATCGGCGCACCCTGAGCAAGGCCATCTACCCGGGCTACTGGGATGTCGCCGCCGGCGGCATGGTCCTGGCGACGGAAAGCTATGCTGAGTCCGCCGCTCGGGAGCTGGAAGAGGAACTGGGGGTAAGCGGGGTCGAGTTGACCGCCCACGATCACTTTTTCTTCGAGGACACCGGCAATCGTCTCTGGTGTTCGGCGTTCTCTGCCGTGTGGGACGGTCCGCTGCGCCTGCAGCCGGAAGAAGTCCTCGAAGCGCACTTCATTCCCCTGGACCAGGTGCTGCGGGAAATCCATGAAAAGCCCTATTGCCCGGACTCCCTGGCGGCCTTGCAACGCTATCTGGCGCGCCGTCGTTAAAGTTGCATAAATTGACGCTGATTGGCTCTTAGCAACCGGGCTTTTTGCCGTTACACTGCGCGCCTTTTCAAGCTGAACCGGCGGCGCTTGTTGCAAGCGCGCCGGCTCAGTAGCGCTGCCCCTGCCTGAGTGGGGCTTCGCGGTCGATGGCACCGCCATGTGCTTCGACCAGTCTTTGTCCTCCCAAGAGGATTGCCGGTGGCCAAAAAAGCCGCATCCTTCGCCGCCCTTGGTGGCCTGGTGTTTTCCACCGACGCAGGTCGACATTGCCCGGACTGTAGCCAGCCGGTGGCCGCCTGTATCTGCAAACAAACCGTGATTCCGGCCGGCGACGGCATTGCTCGCGTGCGTCGCGAAAGCAAGGGCCGTGGCGGCAAGACGGTGACCACCATCACCGGCGTGCCCCTGGCCGAAGACGCCCTCAAGGAACTGGCGACCACCTTGAAGAAGCGCTGTGGCACCGGTGGCGCGCTGAAAGACGGCGTCATTGAAATCCAGGGCGACCATGTCGAGCTACTCTTGGCCGAACTGGTCAAGCACGGTTTCAAGGCGAAGAAGTCCGGCGGCTAGCAGCCTCTGTGAAAACCACCTCTGACTGGACCCGGTCTTGATTCGCTCAGGACGCTGGCGTCGTCTCCCATGGTTTTCACAGAGCCTGTTCATGAACGGTTTCTAAACTCGGCACGGCAGGCGCGGTCTATTGCGCTTGCAGGCTAATCGTCATTTTCATTCTTTAGACTGCGCCGACCCCGGATTGGGGCGGCGCTCTATGACTTCTTTATAGGGGACTTCGATGTCCGTACGACGCACACGTAAAGACGATGGCAGCCAATGGACAGTTGCGGACAGCCGCAGTGTCTACGGGATTCGCCATTGGGGGGCCGGGTATTTCGCGATCAATGACGCCGGTCGCGTCGAAGTTCGCCCGAACGGCCCGAGCAGCTTGCCCATCGATCTGTTCGAGCAGGTCGACGAACTGCGCAAGAGCGGTTTGTCCTTGCCGTTGCTGGTGCGTTTTCCGGACATTCTCCAGGACCGCGTGCGTCAGCTGACCGGCGCTTTCGACGCCAACATCGCGCGCCTGGAATATCAGAGCAAGTACACCGCGCTGTACCCGATCAAGGTCAACCAGCAGGAAGCGGTGATCGAGAACATCATCGCCACCCAGAACGTCTCCATCGGCCTGGAAGCCGGTTCCAAGCCGGAGCTGCTGGCGGTCCTGGCCCTGGCGCCGAAAGGCGGCACCATCGTCTGCAACGGCTACAAGGACCGTGAGTTCATCCGCCTGGCGCTGATGGGCCAGAAGCTCGGCCACAACGTGTTCATCGTCATCGAGAAAGAGTCCGAGGTGGGCCTGGTGATCGAGGAAGCCGCCTCGCTCAAGGTCAAGCCACAGGTGGGCCTGCGGGTGCGCCTGTCGTCCCTGGCGTCGAGCAAGTGGGCCGACACCGGCGGCGAGAAATCCAAGTTCGGCCTGTCGGCGGCGCAACTGCTGTCGGTGGTGGAGCGCTTCCGCGCCGCCGGCCTGGATCAGGGCATCCGCCTGCTGCACTTCCACATGGGCTCGCAGATCGCCAACCTGGCGGACTACCAGCACGGTTTCAAGGAAGCCATCCGCTACTACGGCGAACTGCGCAACCTTGGCTTGCCGGTGGATCATATCGACGTCGGCGGCGGCCTGGGCGTGGACTACGACGGCACCCACTCGCGCAACGCCAGTTCGATCAACTACGACATGGACGACTACGCCGGCGTGGTGGTGGGCATGCTCAAGGAATTCTGCGACGCGCAGAGCCTGCCGCACCCGCACATCTTCTCCGAGAGCGGTCGTTCCCTGACCGCCCACCACGCCATGCTGGTGGTGCAGGTGACCGACGTCGAGAAGCACAACGACGACGTGCCGAAGATCGACAACAAGGAAGAGCTGCCGGAAACCGTGCAATGGCTGGTGGACCTGCTGGGTCCGACCGACATCGAGATGGTCACCGAAACCTACTGGCGCGCCACGCACTACATGAGCGACGTCGCCGCCCAGTACGCCGATGGCAAGCTGACCCTGGCCGAGAAAGCCCTGGCCGAGCAGTGCTACTTCGCCGTGTGCCGTCGCCTGCACAACTCGTTGAAGGCCCGTCAGCGTTCCCACCGCCAGGTGCTGGACGAACTCAACGACAAGCTGGCGGACAAGTACATCTGCAACTTCTCGGTATTCCAGAGCCTGCCGGACACCTGGGCCATCGGCCAGGTGCTGCCGATCCTGCCGCTGCACCGTCTGGATGAAGAGCCGCTGCGTCGCGCGGTGCTGCAAGACCTGACCTGCGACTCCGACGGCAAGATCAAGCAATACGTCGACGAGCAGAGCATCGAGACCAGTCTGCCGGTGCACGGCCTCAACGAGGGCGAGGACTACCTGCTGGGGATCTTCCTGGTGGGTGCCTACCAGGAAATCCTTGGCGACATGCACAACCTGTTCGGCGACACCGACTCGGTGAACATCTACCAGCGGGCCAACGGCAGCGTGTACCACGCCGGGATCGAGACTCACGACACCATCGAGGACATGCTGCGCTACGTGCACTTGTCGCCAGAGGAGTTGATGACTCACTACCGCGACAAAGTGGCCAGCGCCAAGATCAGCACCGCCGAGCGCACCCAGTTCCTCGACGCACTGCGCCTGGGCCTGACCCGCTCGTCCTACCTGTCGTCCTGAGGCTCAGCGCCACCCCTGAAAACCCACCGCATGCGGTGGGTTTTTTTTGCCTGCGATTCAACCTTTGCAGCTAGCCTGAACACAGTTGTCCGTGGTGGCCGATACAAAGGGGGAGCGATGAGCGATACAACCCATGGCACGTGGCGCCTGTTGTGTGGCGCCCTGGTGCTGAGCCTGCTGGCGGCCTGTTCGCCGCTCAAGCTGCTCAACTCCCTGACTCCCGGCAGCACCTTCATCAAGACCCGGGACATTGCCTACGGCAGCGATCCGCGGCAGAAGCTGGATGTCTATCAGCCTCGGCAGGCGGCTCCTGGGGCGCCGGTGGTGGTGTTCTTCTACGGTGGCAGTTGGAACAGCGGCTCACGTTCGGACTACGACTTTGTCGGCGAGGCCCTGGCCTCCCGGGGCATGGTGGCGGTGCTGGCGGACTACCGGCTGTATCCGCAGGTGCGTTACCCGGCCTTTCTCGAAGACGCGGCCCGCGCCGTGGCCTGGACTCATGAACATATCGGCGAGTTTGGCGCCGACCCGCGGCGGCTGTATCTGATGGGGCACAGTTCCGGTGCCTACAACGCGGCCATGCTCGCCCTGGACTCGCGCTTGCTGGGGCAAGTCGGGCTGACGCCACGGATCATCAAGGGCTGGATCGGCCTGGCCGGGCCCTATGACTTTCTACCCATTCGCAACCTGGAGGTGCGCCCGGTGTTTTTCTACCCCGATTCGCCACCGGACTCGCAACCGATCAATCACGTCAGCCAGGGCGCGCCGCCGGCACTGTTGATTGCTTCCAACGAGGATTCCCTGGTCAACCCGCAGCGCAATACCGGAGGCCTGGCCAACAAACTGCGAGCGGCGGGGGTGCCGGTGCAGGAGTTCTATTTCTCCCGCACCAATCACGCCACCCTGGTGGCCGCCTTGTCCCGCCCTTTGCGCGGGCTGGCCCCGGTGCTGGAGCGGGTCAGCGGTTTTGTCGAAGCGACTCAGTGAGCGCCGGCGAACCAGCCGTCGCGCCGCTCCAGCTGCCAGGCGAAGGCGCCCAGGGTCAGGCTGCGCAGGAGCATGAAGAGCAGGAAGCTCAGCCACAGGCCGTGGTTCCCCAGGCCTTGCAGGGCCCAGGCAAAGGGCAGCAGCAGGAGCACGGTGAGGAGCATGCCGTTGCGCATTTCCCGGGCCCGGGTGGCGCCGATGAACAGGCCATCGAGCAAGTAGCTCCAGACCGCGATCAAGGGCAGCACGGCGAGGTAGGGCAGGTAGGTGAAAGCGGTCTGGCGCACGTCGGCGATGTCGGTCTGCATTTCGATGAACAGGTGGCCACCGAGCAGGAACAGCGTGGCAAAACCCAGGCTGGCCAGCAGCGACCAGCCCCCGGCCACCACCAGCGAGCGGCGCAGGGCCTGGCGGTCATGGGCGCCGATGGCGTGGCCGCACAGGGCTTCCACCGCGTGGGCCAGGCCGTCCAGGGCGTGGGCAGTGAGCAACAGACCATTGAGCAGCAGGGCATTGGCCGCCACCGTGGCATCGCCCAGGCGCGCGCCCTGGACGGTGATCAGGAAAAACACCGATTGCAGGGCCAGGCTGCGGATGAAGATGTCGCGATTCACCGCCAGCAACGGGCGCCAGCTCTGCCAGCGGCGCAGGGCGGCCCAGGCAATCTGCCCCGGGTAGGCGCGCAGGGCTGGCCGGGTCATGGCCAGGCCGATCAGTGCGCCGGTCCATTCGGCCACCACCGAGGCCCGCGCCGAACCCACCACGCCCCAGTCCAGTCCGAGGACGAACCACAGGTTGAGGGCGATGTTCACCAGGTTGGTGCTGAGCAGGATGCTCAGCGGTGCCCGGGCGTTCTGCGTACCGAGGAACCAGCCCACCAGGGCGAAGCTGGCCAGGGCCGCGGGCAGGCCCAGCAGGCGGGTGTGGAAAAATGCCCGGGTCATCTGGTCCAGGTCCGCCGAGGGTTGCATCAGGTGCAGGGCCGCACCGCTCAGCGGCACGCCAATCGCCCCCAGCAGCAGCGCCAGGCCCAGGGCCAGCAGCAGGCCCTGGAGCAGGATCTGGCGCAGCGCCGCACCGTCGCCGCGTCCGGCGGCCTGGGCGGCGAAACCGGTGGCGCCCATGCGCAGGAAACCCATGGCCCAGGCCAGAAAGGTATAGAGGCTGGCGCCGACTGCCACCGCACCCAGTTGATGGGCGTGGGGCAGGTGGCCGATGACGGTGCTGTCCACCAGGGCCACCAGCGGCACGGAAATGTTCGACAGGATCATCGGCGCGGCCAGGGCCCAGACGCGGCGATGGGTGGGGCGATGACGCCAATCGGTGATCAGGGGGGACATGCGGGCTCCTTGCGAGAGCCGGCATTGTAGCCCCGGCGCCGGGATGCGCCGAGGGTTTAGCGCCGCGTCAGTGGATGAGCCAGCTCAGCAGCCAGAGGCCCAGCACCAGCCAGATGATGCCGAGGATGATCGAGGCGCGCATGAAGGCGCGGATCGCCCAGTAAAGGAACATCAGGCCGATGATCAGGCCGATGAGGCTGACGATCGAAGTATCCATGCCCAGGGCCCGGGCCAGCCCATCGACGAAGTTGCCGCCAGCGTGGGTCAGGCTGCTGAACAACCCGCTGAGCAGGTCGACGATGAAACGGATGACCGAACCTATGGCCTGGCCAAGCCATTCGAAGAAGCTTTCTACCTGCATGGATGCGTCCTGATCAAAGAAGGGGCCTGAGCTGAGCCTTGGGCCATGGATGCCCGTGGCGAGTTCCCTGCCAAGCATAGAAGCTGCCAGGGCGGGCACATTCTGTAGGAGCCGACTTGCCGGCGAAAGCGCTCTTGCGTCCCACGCCCATCCCCCGGAAGCTATACCCCTTCAGGAGACCCCGATGAACCTAGAGCAACTGACCCAACGCCTGCATGCCATCCGTGACCACAACGACTGGCGGCAATTTCACAGCCCGAAGAACCTGGCCATGGCCGCCAGCGTCGAGATGGCCGAACTGGTGGAAATCTTCCAGTGGCTGACCGAGGACCAGTCCCGGCAACTGCCGGCTGACAAGCTGGCCCATGCCGGCCAGGAAGTGGGCGACATCGTCCTCTACCTGCTGTTGCTGTGCAGCGAATTGGGGCTGGACATGGACCAGGTGGTGCGCAGCAAGTTGGCGGACAGCGAACGGCGGTTCTGCCCATGAGCGATCGGCATTTCGACCAGTTGGCGACCCGTTTCGCCGAGAAGATCTATGGCGGCGCCAAGGGCGCGATCCGTCTCGCGGTGCTGCAGGCCGACCTCAAGGAAAGCCTGCCCGAGCGACCGTTGCGGGTACTGGATATCGGCGCGGGGCTGGGGCACATGTCCCTGTGGCTGGCCGAACACGGGCACCAGGTGACCCTGGCCGAGCCCGCCGCGCCGATGCTCGAAGGCGCCCGCCAGCGCTTTGCCGAGGCCGGGCAGCAGGCGACCTTCATCCAGGCGCCCTGGCAGGAACTGCTGGGGCAACTGACCGAGCCCTACGACCTGGTGCTCTGCCATGCAGTGCTGGAATGGCTGGCCGAGCCCCACGCAATCCTGCCGGTACTGCACCAGTTGACCCGCGTCGATGGCTGGTTGTCCCTGGCCTTCTACAACCGCGATGCGCTGGTCTACCGCAACCTGCTCAAGGGCCACTTCCGCAAGATGCGCAAGAACGACATGGCCGGTGAAAAGCAGAGCCTGACTCCGCAACAACCGCTTGATCCGCGCGAGCTGGCGGCGCAACTTGATGGCTTGTGGCGAGTCGAAACCCAGAGCGGAGTGCGGGTTTTCCACGATTACATGCCGGTGGAGTTCCAGGCTCGGGCCGAGCTGACGGACCTGCTGGAAATGGAACTGGCTCACCGCCGACACCCAAGTTTCGCCGGCCTTGGGCGTTATCTGCATTGGCTGTGCCGGCCGGTCTAACGGAGTGCGCAATGAAACGCCGCCTGGGTCTGATCTTCCTGTGTTCGGGGCTTGCCGCCTGTCAGGGCAGCAACCCCTACGTCGCCAGCAGCAACCCGCTGCCGCCGGCGCCGCCGCAAGCGGCCAATACCTTCGATCGCAGCGCCTACCCGGCGGCGCCGCGCGATTATGGACGCTACCGCAACTGGGCCTGGCTCAATGGGCGCCTGCCCAACGGCTCGGCCTGGGCCGATTCGGCGCAGATTGCCGAGGCGGTGAGCAACGCGCTGGACCAGCAGGGATTGCGTCCGGTGCATGACAAGCGGCCGGCGGACCTGTGGGTCAGTGCCGACTTGCACCTGGAGAAGCGCTTGCGCCAGGTCCAGGACGACTACGGCTATGGCGGTTACGGCGGTTATAACCGTTATGGCCCGGGCTACGGCATGTACGGCAGCGTGCCGGTGGTGCGCACCTACGAGGTCGAAGTGGTGGTGGTTCGGGTCAATCTGTATGACGGCGCCAGCGGCCAGCCGGTATGGAGCGCCAGCGCTGAAACCAGCAGCCGTGGCAGCCTCAGCGAGCGAGCCGATGCCTTGCGTGAGGCGGTGCAAAAGGCAATGGCGGCCTATCCTCCCAGTTAGGGCCACCGGTGGTTGTTCTTGAATCGGAGAAACAGCATGTTCCATCGAATCGCGTTACTGGTCTGTGCCGCCTTGCTCAGCGCCTGTGCCGCCAACCAGGTCAATCATGATTTCGACGCCAGCCGGGACTTTGGCGCCTACCGCAGCTGGAGCTGGAAAGAACCCGCCCTGCAATACCGCCCCGATGATCCGCGGATCAAGAGCGACTTGACCGAGCAGCGCATCCGCCAGGCCGTGGCCGAGCAACTGGACCAGCGTGGCCTGCGCCCGGTTCAGGGCGCAGCCCGGGCCGATCTCAAGGTCCAGGCCTACCTGATCGTCGAGGACCGCCAGCAGCAGGTCACCACCAACTACGGTGGCGGTTGGGGCGGCCCGTGGAATGGCTACTGGGGCGGGCCGATGTACAACGAGACGCGCAACATCACCTACAAGGTGGCGACCATCCAGATCGACCTGCTGGACGGCCAGGACGGCAAGCTGGTCTGGCGCGGCAGCGACGAGCAGTTGCTCAGCAGCTCGCCGAGCCCGGTGGATCGCAGCGCAGCGGTGCGTAATACGGTGATGCGTATCTTGCAGAACTATCCGCCGCACTAGGGGCTTGAGCCCAGCGCGATTCACGCCTCGACAGTGACTGACGGCACAGCCCTGTGCCGCCAGTCAGGCGAGCTGGCACCTTGCCAGCGACGGTCCGGCCTTTGACTACACTGCTGTGCATCGATGGAGTGCGCGCTCGGCTGCGAACCGGGAAAGGAGTGCCCCGATGTCTTCCCTGAAGCGTTTTACCGGCCCGCGTCGCCAGCGCGGAGCCATTGGTCTGATGGCTGCCGTGACCCTGGGACTGGCGCTGTTGCTGATGCTCGTGGTGGTGGACAGCGGCCGGCTGTACATGGAACAGCGCAAGTTGCAGCGAGTCGCCGACAACGCAGCCCTGGAGGCGGTGAGCCGGGGCGGCAACTGCCAGGCCGGCCTCAGCGCCGCGACCTATGCCGGACAGAGCGCGACCCGCAATGGTTTTACCGTCGACGCCGGCAGTACCCTGACCACCGCGTGCGGCTCCCTGACCACCGGGGCCAACAGCCTGCGTACCTTCAATGCCGACCCGACGCAATCGGCGGCGGTGCGGGTCGTGGCGACCCACACGGTGCCCATCAGCGTGGCGTCGGGAATCGGGGCGCTGTTCACCCCGGGGCCGATCAACCTCAACACCCAGCTCAGCGCCACGGCGGTTGCCGCCGCGCCCACCCCGCCGCGGGCGCAACTGAGCATTCGCAGCACGCTGGTCACCGTCAACAGCGCCAACTCGCCACTGCTCAATGCCCTGGTGGGCAACATGCTGGGCGGTAGCCTCAACATCAGCGCCGTGGGCTGGAATGGCCTGCTCAACAGCGACATCAACCTGCTGCGCTACCTCGACCAGTTGGCCATCGATCTGGGGGTTGCCGCGGGCAACTACAGCGAGCTGCTCAACACTCAGGCCAGCCTGACCCGGCTGATCCAGACCGCCGCCACGGTGGTCCAGGCCAATGGCGCGACGGCCGATGTGCTGGCGGCCCTGGGGGCCTTGCAAGTGGCGGTGAGCAGCCAGATACCGCAGCTCAAGCTGGGGGACATCCTCAAGCTGCAGAGCGGTGCGGCGAGCACCGCCCTGGACGCCAATCTGCAACTCTTTCAGTTGATGCAAGCGATGATCCAGCTGGCCAACAGCAAGAGCGCGGTGGCGGCGGTGGTGCCGGCCAACCTGCTGGGCCTGGCCAATGTCACCATCAAGGTCAAGGTCATAGAACCGCCGCAGTTCTCGGCGGTCGGCGACCCCCGGCTGGCGATCCTCGATCCGCTGGGCGCCAACCGCATCTATGTGCGCACGGCCCAGGTGCGCACCCTGGTGTCGGTCAACCTGAGCGGATTGTCCGGGATCACCGGCATGACCAACGCCCTGCTGGGCCTGGTGAGTTCGCTGACGCCGACCCTCAACAGTGTCCTGAGCCTGGACCTGGCGGCCACCATCAACTCCGTCGGTTGCCTGCTGGGCGCCGGCTGCCAGCAGGTCGATCCCGAGGTGCTGCCCACGGCGCGCATCGACATCAACCTGGAACTGGGGGGCGCCAAGGCCTACGTCACCAACTACAGCTGCCCGACGGACAATGCCGGCAGCAAAAGCCTCACGGTGCACAGCGAGTCGTCACTGGCCGATATCAAGATAGGGCAGATCGATCCCAGTACCGCCTTCTCCTCGTCGACGGAACCGGTGGTGACGCCGGTGCCGATCGTCGACCTGGGCATCTGGACCTGCCACAAGATCCTCGGCATCGGCAGTTGCGGACCGGCACGGACGGCGTTCGCCGCCGGTGGCATCGGGCTCAAGGTCGACAGTGCGCTGGGGCTCAGCCAGACCGGGCCCAATGTCGGGCGCGACCTGCTGTACGCCAGCAGCACGCCGCCGTTTCCCACGCCGCCCAACGTCAATCAGGCGCCGAGCTACCAGAACGCGGCACCGACCAACAATCTGGTCAACAGCCTGTCGGGCGCTATTGCCGGGATCAGCCTGGAGGTTTACCAGCCGGTCAATGCCAATCTGCTGGGCTCGCTGGTGGCTGGGGCAGGTGGCCTGATCAATGGAGTGACCAGCCTGATCATGCCGCTGATCAGCAACCTCTTGAGCCCCTTGCTCGATCCGCTGCTCAACAGCCTGCTGGCGACCCTCGGCATCAACCTGATGGATGTTGAGGTCGGCGCTAACCTGACCTGCGGGCAGACTGGCCGGGCCTACCTGGTGATCTGATCCGCGTGGGCAATCGGCAGTTCGATGCAAAAGCGCGCGCCGTCCGCGCCGTTGCTGACGCTCAGGCGGCCGCCCATGTTCTCGACGATGCCGTAGCTCACCGAAAGCCCGAGCCCGGTGCCGACCCCCGCCGGCTTGGTGGTGAAGAAGGGTTCGAAGATCCGCTCCAGCAGGCGCGGGTCGATACCGCCGCCATTGTCCTCGACCCACAGGCGTACCCGCTGTTCGTCGCGCTGGCCATGCACGGCAATCCAGGGCTTGAAGTCAGGCCGCTGCACTTGGCCCAGCAGCGCGTCCCGGGCATTGACCATGAGGTTGATCAGCACCTGCTCCAACTGGTCGACGAAGCCCAGCACCTGCACCTCGAACCCCAGCTCGCTGATGCGCAGTTCGATCCCTTTGCCGCGCATGCCTTCGGCCAGCAGGGACAGGGTGCCCTCGATGGCCTGGGCCGGGTTGAAGGGCTGCTGTTCCACCTCCGAACGTCGGCCGAACACCCGCATGTGATCCACCACCCGGGCGGCCCGCTGCACCTGGGTGTCGATGCGATGCAGTTTGTCAGTGAGGTAGTCGACCTGGACTTCGCCGCTGTTCAGGCGCTTGAGCACATTGACGATGGCCATGCGCATCACGTTGAGCGGCTGATTGATTTCGTGGGCCAGGCCGGTGGCCATTTCCCCCAGGGTGGCCATTTTCGCGCTTTGCATGAGCTGCAACTGGGCTCGCCGGACTTCGGTGTTGTCGCGGCCCACGGCCTGGATCTCCAGCAACTGGCCCTGCTCATCGAAGACCCCGCGGTCGGACCAGACCCACCAGGCGTGTTCACGGCCCGGTAACTGCAGGCAGATCTCGGCGGTGCTGAGGGGAAACTCCGGGCTCAGTCGTTGGATCCGCCGCTCGAAACCTTCGCGCTGTTCGGCGGACAGCCATTGCCCAAGATTGCTCCCCGGCAGTTCCTCGGCGGTGCATTCCAGGTAAGCCGCCAGCGGCCGGTTGCCGAAGGTCAGGGTCAGGTCCGGGCGGTAGCGGCAGATCATCGCCGGTGAGTCTTCCACCAGGATCCGATAGCGTTCCTCGCTCTGGCGCATCTGTTCGGCGGCCAGGGTCGCCTCGGTGACGTCCAGCCACAGGCCGACGGCTTCCACCGGCAGCCCCAGGTCGTCGCGCAGCAGCTTGGCTTCATCCATGACCCAATGGAAAACCCCATGGCGGTCGCGCAGGCGGTAGCGGGCGTGGACGCTGCCTTCGCGCAACAACTGGCGGCAGCGCTGGAAATACAGGTCCTGGTCCTCGGGGTGCACCCAGTCCGCCAGGCTGGCTGCGCTGCAGTCTTCCAGGCTCCAGCCCAGCAGCGGTTGCAGGCTGGCGCTGAAAAAGCTCGGTTGCAGAGCGCCTTCCACGTAGCGCTGGACGTAGATCACCGCCGGTGAGCTGGCAATCAGATTGTCCAGGCGCGCATGGGCCGCAGCCGCCTGTTGCTGCTGGTTCTTGATATCGCTGATGTCCAGCATGAAGCCCAGGAACCGCTGTTGTTTCCCTCGTCCCAGGGACTGGCCCTGCAAGCGGTACCAGCGTGGTGGCAGGCTCGGGTCAGGCCCGGGCAGGCGCACGCAGAGCAGCAGCGGCTTGCCCAGGGTCAGGGCGTGCAGGCGGCTGGCCAGTTCGCTGCGGTCGGCAGGGTGAATCAGCTCCAGCCAGTCCTGGACCGGCAGCCTGCTGTGGGAGTCGGGCAACTGCAGACTGGCGACCAGCTGACTGGCCAGCTGGATTTCGGCAGTCTCCGGGCACAACTCCCACCAGCCGGCGCCCAGTAAGCCCTGCAGTGCCTCCAGGCGTTCCAGATGCAGGTGGTTGTGTTGTTCGCGCAAGCGGCCGAGCAAGGGCTCGGCCAGGGCGGCAGTGAGCATCAGCCAGTCGCGTTCCAGCAGGTGCGGCGCCTGCTGCTGCACGGCATAGCAGCCGCACAGCAACCAGGCGGCGACACCGTGAGCGTCCCGATAGGGCACCAGGAAGCCTTCGCGATGACCGAAGATCCCCTGCAGGCGCGGGTGTTCATTCAGGCCCTGGATGTGATTCAGGTGCAGCGGGGCATTGCCGCTCAGGCTGTCCAGGCCGTTGCCCAGGACCTGGCCGTCTTGCCACAGCCGGGGGGCATCGTGGGCGTGGTAGCCGCTGTGCAGCACCCAGGTTTGTTCCTCGTCATCGAGCAAGGCCAGGCCCACGCAAGGGATGTGGCTGTAGCGGGCCAGGTCGGCGAGTTGATCGTGCAGCACGTCCGGCAGCCGACTCAGGGTGCACAGGCGGATCTGCTCGTTGATCTGCGTGGCGAAGATCTGCCATTGCTCCCGGCTCAGGGCCTGCTGGCGCTGTTGGACCAGGTCGCCGATATCCAGCAGTTGCAGCAGCCACTGGCTGCCACAGCTCTGGACCCAGCCGCGCAGGTGCAGGGTCTTGCCGCCCAGTCCGCGCAGGTCCAGATCCAGCACCTGTGCGCTCCAGTCGGCGGGGTGCCCCTCCAGGGCCAGGGCGCAGCCGGGCAGGGCGTAGTCCAGCAGGTGGTGGGGCTCGTCCGAGGGTGGCAACTGTGCCAGGGCATGGCGCAGTGGTCCGCTGCTGGTGAGGATCCGGCCCTTGGGGTCGAGCACCAGTTGCAGGCCGACCGCCTGGGCCGGCAGCTGGGCCTGGGGTTCGTCGGCGGGCTCTGGCTGGCGGCCCAGCAGGCGCCCGAGCAGCTTGTCGCTGGAGTTCAAAATTGCACGCTCGAGAGGGCGGACAGGGTCGTGGGCAAGTTGGGGACCGGGCCTACCACCGGCAATACCAGGCGCGGTAGCACCTGGGTGAGCTTCGCGGTGGGGTAGTCGATCCGCACGGTGAGCACGCCATTGGTGTACACCGCGCTGTAGTCGGTGGCGGCGAAGTTGAAGAGGGACGGAATCCACAGGGTCTGGGCCTGCACCACGCTGTTGGCCAGGTTCTGCACCGTGGTGGCGTAGTTGGCGCTGTTGGGGTCGACCGCCATGGCGCGGCGCACGGCCTCGGCGGTGGCCTGGTTGAAGGACTGCATCATCAACAGCGGCAGGCTGTAGCTGACCAGACCGTAGAACACCGCGAAGAAGATCACGAACACCGCCGCGAACTCGATTGCTGCAGCGCCCTTTTGCTTGCTGGGGTGCTTGCTGGGGAGGCCCGGTTTCATGAGTGCGTCTACCCTGACAGTCACTGTGTCCATTGAGCATAGAATCAATCCGCTAAAAGGAGCTTTGCAGCTGATGCATTTCTGGCTTTTGTGGATCTGGCTGGCGCTCTGCGCGGTACAGGATCTGCGTCAACGGCATATCGCCAACACCTTGACATTGGGCGCCGCGCTGCTGGCCAGCGGCTACCTGCTGTGGACTGGCAGCACCTGGCTGGGCGCTGCGGCTGCCCAGGGCGGCTGGGCCTTGTTGCTGGCCCTGCTGCTCACCCTGCCGGGGTATGCCATGGGGCGGATGGGGGCGGGGGACGTCAAATTGATGGCCGCCCTGGGATTGGCCAGCGATCCCGAGCATCTGCTGGGGGCCTTTATTGGCGCCGGGTTCTGCAGCCTGCTGTGGCTGCTGATTGTTCCCAGGCTCCGCGCCGCGCCAGAACAAGGGCTTGAACCGCAAGGGGAGACATCCGTCACGGGGCTGTCAAAAAAATACCCATTCGCGCCCTTTGTCCTGGCTGGAATGGTCTTAACTGTGAGCGTGATCCACTAGTCGCCTGGCCGATTAATGCTATGTACATAGTCGGAAAGTAGGTCTAGGTTTTATGTCGTGGCTGCCCGGATCCTGCGGGCAGGACAGGAGTGGTCAATCGGCGATTGGCCCGCACGGAGTCGCACGTGAACAAACTTACCTCCCAGATGAAAGTGCTCGTGGTTGATGATCAGCCGCTTATTGTCGAAGAGCTTTGCGAGTTTCTCGAAAACAGCGGTTACCGTTGTGTTCCTTGCGAGTCCGCCCGCCAGGCGGTTGATTGCTTCAACAGGGACCCGGACATTTCCCTGGTGCTCTGCGACCTGCACATGCCCGATATGGACGGGATCCAACTGGTGCAGGAACTGCAGCGCCTAGCCGGCAGGCAACGGGTGTTCGAAGCCATCATGCTCACCGGGCAGTCCGACAAGCAGGACGTGATCAAGGCCATGCGTGCCGGCATCGCCGATTACTACCAGAAACCCATCGACCTGGATGAGCTCCTCGAAGGTCTGCAACGTCAGGAAGTCGCCTTGCAGGAGCGGCAGAAGAACCTGCATCTGGGGCATCTGAACCAGAAGCTGCAGTTTCTTTCCGAATCCATCGACGACCTGTACCAGGATCTGGACAAGGTCCGGCGCAAGCCAGCCGCCAGCCGCGCCGAGGAGTCCCTGGACGAGGGCAGTGGCGACGCGGACTCGATCGAGGTGCCGGCGATCTTCAACCAGCTGTCGCCACGCCAGCTGGATGTGGCGCGACTGGTAGGCAAGGGGCAGACCAACTACCAGATCGCCTGTGAGCTGGGGATCACCGAAAACACCGTCAAGCTCTATGTTTCCCAGGTCCTGCGGCTGACCCACATGCACAACCGCACGCAACTGGCCCTGGCTTTGTCGCCGAGCAACTCGGGACTGCGCCAGCGAGTCACCGCCCACTGAAGCTGTCGGCATTGCGGCGGCGAGCCACTCGCCGCCGGCGGTGGTACTCCTTCCCTGTTCAGTAGGCAAAGGCCCGGGCAATGGCGGTGAAGCCGGGCCCGGCCAGCACGATCAACAGGGCGGGAAACAGAAACAGCATCATCACCACCGACATCTTGGCCGACATTTTCGAGATGTATTCCTGCAAGCGGGTCAGGCGCCGGTCGTCGAGCAACTGCTTGAGCGCCTGCAGGGATTTCATCGCCCCGCCGCCCTGCAGGATCAGTTGCTGGAGAATCACACAGGTGTCGGTGAACTCGTCCACCGCCAGCAGGGTCGCGGTCTGATTGAGTTCCTGACCCAGTTCCAGGCCTGAATCCACCCGTGCCAGGATCAGGCGCAGTTCGTGGGTCAGCTCCGGCAGCAGTTTCCCGGCTTCGTTGCTCAGAACCCGCAGCGCTTGCTCCACCGCCATGCCCGACTCGAACAGGATGCGCAGCAAGGGAATGAAGGTGGAGATCTCCAGGGCGATATGTTTTTGCCGGCGTTGGGCGGCGTAGGCCAAGACCCGCTTGGGCAGCAGGTAGCCGGCGCCGGCCGCGAGCATCGGTGTCAGCCAGTGGCTCTGGGCTTCGGGAAACGCCACCTCTTGAATGAAGAGCACCAGGCACACCGCCAGCAGCGGGGTGCCGATCTGGCAGGCCGCAAACAGCGAACGCTGCGCGGCGCGACGCCAGCCCAGGCGATTGAGCAGGGTCTGGGTTTCGCTGTCCATGTTCACCGCGCGTTGGCCGAAACGACTGTCGCCCAGCAGTCGCAGCCAACTGCCCAGGCGATTGTCGCGGCTCATGTGGCCCTGCAGCCGCTGGGCTATCTGGCGCTCCCGTCGACGTTGCGTCAGCAGACCGTTGCTGAGCAGTAGCAAGGCCCCGAGAAACAGCAGCGCAGCAGCCAGCAGAAGCATTTCAGATACTCCTCAACATGCGCCACAGGGCCAGGCACCCGAAGATCTGCAGGCACACCGCGGTGATCAGCATGGCCTGGCCGGAAGGGTCGTGCCACATGCCCAGCATGTAGCCCGGATTGGTCAGCATGAAGTAGCTCACCAGCAGCAGCGGCAGGCTGCCCAGGACCCAGGCCGTCATGCGGGTTTCCCCGGTCATTGCGCGCAACTGCCGGGCACCTTGTTCGCGCTCGCGAATCAGCTTGATCAGGTTCTCCAGCAACTCGCTGGCGTTGCCGCCGTAGCGGTGATTGACCTTCAGGCCCAGGGCGAACATGCGCAGCTCATCCTGTTCGTAGAACTCGGCGAAATCACTGACCGCGTCCGGCAGGTTGACCCCCAACTGCACGTTGCGCTGGATGCGTCCCATGGCTTGCTTGAGCGGATCGTTGCTGGCCTCGATGGCGCCCAGCACCGCATCCGCCAGGGTGCGTCCGGACTTCAGGCTGCGCACGCTGTGGTCCAGCAGCGCGGGCAGTTGTTCGATCATGCGCTTGAGCCGGCGCTGATACAGCCAGGCCACGGACAGGCGCAGCAACAGCGGCGGCACCAGCACGCAAGCCAGCAAGCCAAGCCAGTCTCCCAACAGGTAACCCAGCAATGCCAGTACCGCCCAGATGGCCAGCCACAGGCCCAGGCGCTCAGTGGGCTGGCCCAGGCCGGCGCGGGCGAAGGCCTGCTCCAGGCCGGTCCATGAACGGCGCCGCGGGTTGAGCTCGGGTTGTCCCTGAGCCAGGCGGCTGAGCACCCGCTCGCGCTCGGTCTTGCGCACGCCGTGGTAGAACAGCCACCCGGAAAGCCCCAGTAGCAACAGGCAGATCAAGGTCAGCAGCAGGCCGATCATGGGCCACCTCGACGGTTCAGTTGATGCCCAGTCCGCTTTCGCGGCGCAGTTTGTCGCCCGCCGGGTTCAGCGCCTCGCGCTCGAAGCCCAGGCCGTTGCGGCGGTTCAGGCGAAACAGGGTATTGGTGACGTAGATGTCATCGCGGATGCCCACCACCTCCACCACTTCACTGACGCAGCGGCGGCCGTCGGGCAGGCGGGTCAGTTGGATCACCACGTCCAGGGCCGCGCAGATCATCTGCCGCAGGGTGCGTTCGGCCACCTGGCGCCCGGTCAGGCCCACCAGGGTTTCCAGGCGCAGCAGGGCGTCCTGGGCGTTGTTGGCGTGCACCGTACTCATGGAGCCGTCGTGGCCGGTGTTCATGGCCGTCAGGACATCCAGCACTTCGACGCCGCGGATCTCGCCGAGGATGATCCGGTCCGGGCGCATCCGCAGGGCGTTGCGGATCAGGTCGCTGGCCTTGACCTCACCGTGTCCTTCGGCATTGGGCGGACGGGTTTCCAGGCGCACCACGTGGGGATGCCCCAACTGCAGCTCGGCCACGTCTTCGATGGTGACCAGGCGTTCATAGGGGTTGATCAACTGGCTGAGAATGTTCAGCAGGGTGGTCTTGCCGGTGCCGGTGCCGCCGCTGATGAGAATGTTGCAACGCTTGCCCACGGCGTCCTGAAGGAATTCGAAGATCGCCAGGTCGATGGTCTGCGTGGCGATCAGGTCGCTGCTCTTGAGCATGTCTTTGCGGAACTTGCGAATGGACAGGCAGGGGCCGTCCAGGGCGATGGGGGGAATGATCGCGTTGACCCGGCTGCCGTCGGGCAGGCGCGCATCGACCATGGGCGAGGATTCGTCGAGGCGCCGGCCCAGGGGCGCGAGAATCCGTTGCATGACCCGCTCCACGTGGTGCGCGTCGATAAAGCGCAAGTCGCTCTGGTGCAGCACCCCTTCGCGTTCGACGAACACCCGGTGCGGGCCGTTGACCAGAATCTCGGTGACGGCCTGATCGCGCAACAAGACTTCCAGGGGGCCGAAGCCGGTGAGCTCATCGACGATTTCCTCGGCCAGCCGCTCCATTTCATAGCGGGAGATCGCCAGGTGCATGCGTGCGATGTACTCCGCCACCTTGTCGGTGACGAACTGCGAGAGGTTCTGCCGGGAACTCTCCAGCAGGTTTCTGCCCGACTCTTCGATGGCATCGATGATGTAGCGATGCAGCACCAGTTTCAGGCCTTCGTGATCGCTGTTGCCCGTCACCGTGCGGTTCGAGGCGCCGAAGAGCTTTTCTCCGCTCATTTGCCCCCCATGATTCGATTGAGCCAGCCGCCCTTGGGCTGAGGCAGGCCCTGGGAGCGCTTGGCCAGCCGCTCGCCCAGGGTTTTCAGGCTTTGCGTCAGGGCTTCGCGGGGGGCCATTTCAAACAGGGTCACGCCCTGGTTCTTGGCGTTCAGGCGCACTTCCGGGCTGTAGGCCAGCACTGCGATCACTTCCAGGCCGAAGGTCTTGCCCAGGGTTTCCGAGTCCGGCGCGACGGTTTTCAGGTAGCGGTCCACCAGCAGGCGTGCGTGATCGAGTTTCAGGCCCTTTTCGCGCCAGTGGTTGAGCACCGCGAGGTTGCGCCGACAGTCGAGGACGTTCTGGTCGGTGCACCAGATCAGCTTGTCGCAATGGCTGACAAAGGTGCGCAGCGCCTCGCTGTCCGGCTGCCCCACCAGGTTCACCACGATGTGCTGGAAGTGCTGGCGCAGGGCACTGAGCAACATGTACAGCTCAGCGGCGCTGGTGTGCTCCAGAGGCTCGTCGTGGGGGGCGTAGGCGAGAATCCGCAAGCCGGCCTCGGCACTGGTGAAGGCGCTGTCGATCAGGGTTGCATCCAGACGCCGCAGGTGACGCAGGGCATCGCCGAAGTGGAAGGAACTCTCCAGCCCCAGCAAGGCCAGGCTGTCGCCCCGAGGCAGGCCGAGGTCCAGCAGCAGGGTCTGCTGGCCGCTCTTTTGCACCACCAGGGCCATATGCCCGGCCAGCAGGGCGCCGTCACCGTCGGCCTGGACCCCGTAGAGCACGGTCAGGCCCCCCAGCTGGGTATTGGGGGTGACCGCCGGCAGGCGTTTGCTCAAGCGCCGCACCAGCCCGGCGACTTCGCTGGAGCGTGAGCCGTAGGCGACAAAATCCCGCGCTCCGGCGCGCATCGCGTTGAGTACCAGCTGATTGTCCATGCCGTCGCCGAGGGCAACGATCGCCAGCATCGGCTTGGCTTCCAGGGCGCCTTCGATCAGCGCGGCCTGGGCCACCACGTGCTCGCGGTCGAGGCCGACGAACACCAGGTTGGCGAAGGTCACGTCCACCAGCGCCAGCAGTTCGTCGAGACTGCCGTCGGCGCCCACCACCTGGCCCAGGGGGGCTAGGGCGCCTTGCAGCCACTCGAGGTCGGTGCTGTTGCGGGTAATGGCAAGAAAGGTCTGGTTCAGGCTTTGACTCATGGTGATAGCCCGCTGCGCATGTCGAGAATCCTCGCCTGATCAGGGCGTTTGTTGAGTGATCTGGTTGCCGCGAATCACCTCCACCGCCGACCGTGGTGCGCCGTTTTGCTGGGCAACCTGACTGCGGGGGGCGTTGCCGAGCGCCAACTGGGTGAACTGGAACAAATTGCTGTTGGCCGCATTGAGGTGGCTGACCGCGCTCTGGTCGCCAGCCCAGTATTGAGCCAGGCGCTGTTCCTCACTGCTGCGAACCGCCAGGCGCAGCACGCCGACCTGGGTCGCGAGCATCAGGCGGCTCAAGAGTTGTTCGGGGACGGCCAGAACCACGGTGCGAGCGGCGATCCGGCGCTGATCCTGCTTGAGTTTTTCTTCGTTGTTCAGTGCCGGGGTGGCGGGCTGTCCGTCGTTGGTCAGCCCCAGTTGTTCGCCGACCGCCAGCACCCGCATCGCGGGGACTGCGATCTGCGCCGATTGCTGCAGATTGGTGGTGTCCTGGCGCAGGAACAGCAGCACGTCGACATAGTCTCCCGGGCTCAGTTGTCCGGCGGCGCCGATCACTTCGTCCACCGCCACGGCCAGCGCTCGTTCGTCGCGGCGAATCATCCGGGCCAGGGCCCCACCGCTGTCGAAACTCTGGGCATTGAGCCAGGTCCCGGCACTCAACTGCCGCCAGGGCGTGCGCCCCACCGCCTGGTCGATCGCGCTAAGGCTGCCGGCGGGTGCGGTGCGCAGTTTTTCCAGCGCCAGATCGGCGGCGGTGAGGGGAACGAAAGGCGGTACATCGCGCACCACGACCACCACCGGCTGGCGGGTCTGGTCTTCGGCGCTGGTGGTGGTTTTTTCAACCATGCTCGGGGCTGCCGGTGCTGGCGCGGGGGCGGGCGCAGGCTGGCGGCTGAGTACCAGCCCCCAGTAACCGAAAAACACCGCACCCAGCAGCAGAAGTCCAGCCAGACCCATGGTGACGCGGCTGTTCATAAAGGCTCTCCCTATCCTGCTGCATTACCAGTCGGCGCTTGCAAACGAGTCAACTTCGCAACCAGGCAGCTATGAACATGCAACTATTTCGCTATGTGAAGGTAGTAGAGCTAGGACGAAATGCCATTAACTCGTGGAAAAATTGCACACAAAAGCAGGTAGCTCTCAATTGGAGGAGAGTTTTTGGCGTCAGGCTTCCAATTAATACTTAGTCATTAATCCGTTCTTACAGTTGCTGGTCGCTACTTTGTTGACAATGCTCAAGTTGCACCGGGGATTTGTGTTCCGGTGCGCTTGCATCGGCGCCGTCTGGCGCATAGGAGAACTGGGATGATCCTTCAATATTTGTGGCTCAGGGCACGCCTGTTTCTTGACCGTACCGATGGCGCTTCGGCGATCGAGTACGCGATCGTGGTGGCCATGGTCGCCGTGATCGTGGTGGCCTTCGTGACCCCCCTGGGTAATCGGGTACTGGCCATCTTCAACAACGTTCTGGTTGCCCTGGGAGGAGCCACGGTCACCCGTCCAGTGCCTTGAGTCGACGCATGAGTGCTTCGCCTGTCATGGCTGCGATCGATAAATCGGAGGTGCTTCATGCTGCTTGACTACCTGTTGCTTCGCGCGCGTCTGTTCCTGGCCAGAACCCACGGCGCCTCGGCGATCGAGTACGCGATTGTGGTGGCCATGGTTGCCGTGGTCGTGGTGGTGTTCGTGACACCGATGGGTGATCGGGTCCTGGCCATCTTCAACAACATCCTCGTTGCCATGGGAGGGGCCACGGTTACCCGCCCCGTGCCTTGAGACCGGCGATTGTTCCTGCTGTGAAGGTCGTCGGACAGTCAGTTCAAGGTAATGTCGATGAATAATGCTTCCCCCCAACGCCAGCAGTTGCTTCTGGTCGACGATGAAGAAGAGGCGCTGCTGGAACTCACCGAGCTGCTGGAAGGAGAGGGCTTCTGTTGCTTCACCGCAACTTCGGTGAAGCTGGCGCTGGAGCACCTCACCCGCCATCCGGATATCGCACTGGTCATCACTGACCTGCGCATGCCGGAGGAGAGCGGCCTGTCATTGATCAAGCGCCTGCGTGAACACACCTCGCGACAGCACCTGCCGGTCATCGTCATGTCCGGTCATGCCGATATGGACGACGTCAGCGATCTGCTGCGCCTGCAGGTACTCGACCTGTTTCGCAAGCCGATCTATCACGTGCGCCTGCTGGAAACCCTGAACAATCTGTTTCCCCAACCCCGGTTGCATATCGTCGGCCCCTGAACGCCAACGGCTGCCGGGTTCAAGCCTTTGGGCGTGCCGGTGCGCCAGCGGCTCCTGTTTCAAACACCACTCAAGCACCTGCTCGCCGAGGCCCGTGGCCCAAGCTTCCTGCGGACACAAAAAAGGCCTGCAATGGCAGGCCTGGGTGCTGGGTCGGCTCAGAGTTGGTAGCTGAAGCTCAGGGTATAGCGCGGTCGGCGGTTGTAGGTGTCCAGGGCTTCGTCGGACATCGGCTTGGCCGCCTCCAGGGCGATGTTGTAGTGCTTGGCATCGCCGAAGCGTAACCCCACCGCAGCCGACGACAGATTGCTGCCCTTGGCCTGCAACTGGTTGAACCAGGTCTTCGAGCGGTCAAGCACCACGTAGGGCTGCAGCACCCGGACCCAGGGCCCTTCGCGGTTGAAGCTGTAGTTCACCTCGTAGGCGACGCCCCAGCCCTTGTCGCCGGTGGCCTGGTCATCGGGGTAACCGCGAGCAAAGTTCTGGCCGCCGAAGCTGGCTCGTTCGCTGTCGGGCAGGTTGTCCTTGCTCCAGTACAGGGCGCCGGAAAGCACTCCTTGCCAGTTGTCGAAGAAGCGGTCGCTCTGTACTCCCGCCAGGCGCAGGCGGAAGAAGTCCAGGTCATAGAGTTCGTTGTTGGTTTTGGCCCCCATGCTGTCCAGGCCACGGTACAGGCCGGCGCTGAGAATCCGCAGTTGCCGTGGATCGGATTTGCTCCAGTCGCCTTCCAGTGCCAGGGCGCGGATATCGGTTTTCTCTTCCAGGGTCAGAGGGCTGTTGCTGACCCGGTAGCGGGTCTTGTCGTTCACCGCATACAGGCGTGTTCCTACGCTGAGCATTTGATTGGGCGAGGCAATGAAGGGGTGGCTGAGGCCGATGGAAAAACGGTCGTTCTCGCGGTGGGGCTCAAGTTCCAGGCCGTTGCTCAATTGCACATTGCTTCGCGGATCACTTCGGTAGCGTGCGCCGTAGAGATTCAGTTGCGTGCCTTCCGAGCCCAGCAACTGGCTGTAGTCCAGGCGGTAGTAGTGCTCCTTGTCCTTGCCGGGGGGGAACAGGCCGCTGAGGCTGAGCTGTTCGCCCCAGGCGGTTTGCGAATTGCTGATGATGCCCACCAGGGCCTGCAGGCCGTTGCGGTTGTCATCTGTGCTGTTCAGCGTGGTGGTGATGGATTTGCGACTGGCCACCGCCACCAGCCGGGTTGCGCCGTCAGTGGTCCCGGGCGGCGGCACCACCGCTTGTAGCGTCACCCCGGGTACCCGGCTCATCAGGGTGGTGTAGCGCTCGAAGGTCTTGCGGGTCAGCGGACGTTCGGCCTTGAGCTTGCTCACCAGTTTGTCCAGGTAGGCCGACACCGGGCCGATATCGCCCTGCAACTGGTAGTCCTTGATATAGCCTTCGACCAGTACCACCCGCAGCACGCCTTGATCGAAGCTCTGTTGCGGCATGAAGGCGTAGGACAGCAGGTAGCCGTCATTCTGGTAGCGCCGGGTAATGTCGCGGGTGGCCTCGATCAATTGACTGAAGCTGGTTTCGTGACCGATCAGCGGCTGGTAGATGGCCGCCAGTTGCTCCAGGGGATAGACGCTGCCGCCTTCGATCTGCACCTGGTGCACCGTGACCTTGGTCCCCATCATCAAGGGCTGTTGCCCCTGGGGGGCGGCGGGTTGCTCGGGCATCTGCAACTGCGGAGTAGCCGGACGATAGGCGTCCACTGGCAAGTTGGGCTGGGGCAGGTTGTTGATGCTGTCGTTGCTGTTGAGAAAGCGGGGAAGGGTGTCGGCGTAAGCGGAGGTGCAGCATCCAATCAACAACAAACTGGCCAATGTGCGCATAGGACACTCCATGGTCAAACTGCGGTGGCGCCAATAGTCCTCATACCCGGCATTGCTCAAGATCTGGGTCTTGAATCAGACGTCGGGATGCCATGCTCTGGATAAAAAAAGCGAGAGATTCTTCTGAATCCCTCGCTCTCAACCAAGCGTAGGCGCTGTAGGTAAGGCCGTCGAATCGGCCAGGTGCAATTTATTTAGGGGTGCCGCCCAGGGCCCCGGTCAGGCCGCCCAGTACGCCACCCAGACCACCATTGACGCTGGTTCCGGTTGATGCGCTGCCGCTTGCGCTGGCTCCGACATTCAACCCACTGGTCAATCCGCCGGTCAGGCCGCCAGTCAGTCCACCGGTCAGGCCGCCGCTGGGGGCTGTGCCGCCGTTGACCAGGCCACCGACCGAGGCCACAGTTCCGCCCAGGGCACCGAGGGTGCCACCCAGGGCAGCGCCAACCTGATTGCCGCTGCTATTGCCTGCAATGGTGCTGCCCACATTGCCGACTGCGCCTCCCACTTGACCCAGCAGGCTGCCGGCCTGAGCGCCTATCCCGGTGGCTGCGCCCACTTGCTGAGTCAGGCCGGTGACCGAACTGGTGACCGGGTTCAGCGCCGAGCCCAGGCTCACCCCGACACTGGCCAGGGGGGCGGTGACCACCAGATTGGGGGTGCCGCTGCCGCCCAGAGCACCGCCTACCGAGGCGATCAGGCCGCCAATTGCGTTGCCGGTGACGCCGCCCGCACTGACTGTACCGTTACTGTTTCCTGTATTTATTCCGTTGCTCAGGTTGGCCACGGCACCGCCGACGGTTTCCAGCAGACCGTTGTTGCCGACAGTTCCTCCGCTACCGGAACCACTTCCCGACCCGCCCACATAGCCACCGGCGCTGCCCACGGCCTTGCTGGTATTGCTCAGGGCATTGCCCAGCAGGTCGGTCACGGGGTTGCCGTCTCCGGAGTTGTTGACGGCGTTGCCGGAGCTGTCCACCGCCTGGGCCACGCCGTTGAGCAGGCCCTTGACCGGTGCGCCGAGCCCTGTCGCGCTGCCGGCTTGACCAGTCGCCCCTTCCGCCAGGCTGACCACGGGCACCAGCACGTTGTCGCCCACGCCATCGGTCAGGGTGCCCACCGGGCCGTTGCTGGTGAGCGTGCTCAAGGTATTGCCGAGCATGGTCACTCGGGCGCCGACGCCACCGACCACCGGTGCCACCCGAGTCACCACGCCTCCGACCAGTGGAACACTCTGGGTCGTGGCGGCCAGTTTGCCGCTGAGGTCGGTGACCCCGGTGCCGACATCGCCGACGACATTGCCCACGGTGGCGGTGGTTTTACTCAGGGCCTTGGGATCGCTGCCCAGCTGGCCGAGGCCGCCGGTCAAACCCTGGCCCACGGTATCCACCACGTTGCCCGCTGTGCCGACCGCGCTTTGTGCGACGCCACCGACCAAGGGAACGGCTGCCAGCGAGGTCCCAAGAGTGCTGACACCCGTACCGACGCCACTGACGGTGGTGCCCAGGTCGGAGACAAGGCTGCTGGTCGTCAGGGGCCCGGTAGTGCCGCCGGTGCCACCTGTACCACCTGTGCCTCCAGTGCCTCCAGTGCCACCGGTTCCGCCTCCAGTGCCGCCGCCAGTGCCACCACCGCTACTGCCGCTGGTGCTGCTGGGAGATGAGCTGCTACTACCTCCGCTCTTGTGACCGCCACCGCCGCTGCAGCCGGTCAGGCCGAGAGTCAGGACCAAGGCCAGTGCGGTACATGCTTTCCATCCAATCTGAGTGTTCATGATAGTTATCCCTGCACCTGTTACAACGTTCGTTGTCTTCGATAGTTCTCCAGTTCTTGTGCTGGAGATACTTTCGTCCGTTGCGTACATAAGAGGCGCAAGAAGGAACTTGAACAATTATGAACTTGGTATTAATGACTTGTGTTTCGCGGTTTTTCTCCTGATAAGTAGTTAGTCTGAAAGTATGGGGTGCAGGGATTTATTGTTTGAAAAAATGTTTTTAATCAAAGATTTGTCATTTTTTGTTGGGCGTTTTTGTCGAGCGTTAAACTAAGGTTATATATATACAATTAATGGGTTTTATTTGGGCGGGCGGCCAGGGTTATGCAGCTTTTTCGGTGCTTAGTTGGTTTCGCAGACTTCCAGTTTGAGCCTGGCCTATAATGCGCGCCCGACATTCATTTGGAGTCCGTGATGCTTAGCCCAGTCTGGTGGCTGCTGTGCCTGCCGTTCTTCGCCGGGGCCTTTCTGGCCCTGCAAGCCGGTATCAACGGTCAGTTGGCCAAGCAGGTCGGCGGGGTGCTGGCCGCTGCATTGATTTCATTTTTCGTCGGCACCGTGGCTTTGTTGATCCTAGTGCTGGCGCAGCGCGAGATGCCCTCGCTGAGCGCCCTCAGGGGCCTGACCTGGTGGCACTGGTGCGGCGGTTTGCTGGGGGTGTTTTTCATCACCACCGCCGCATTTGCCGGGCCACGGATCGGTGCCTTGCTGTTCATGGCTCTGGTGCTGGCCGGCCAGTTGAGCATGGCCCTGGCCCTGGATCACTTTGGCTGGGTGGGGTTTCGCGAGGCACCGGTCAGCCTCGGCAAGATCGCCGGACTGCTGCTGATCGTCGCTGGCGTGGTGCTGATTCGTCGAGGCTGAGCGTGCGTCAGGCGATCGGTTGCCAGCCGCCCTGCATGTGCAGCAGATCACCGTCGCCCAGTAATTGCAGCTCACCGCTAGACCCCGCCGCGCTGGCCAGCAAGCGCACTTCACCGGGCAGCAGCAGCGGTTTGATGAACTGCACCGTCACCTCGATATTGCCGGCCGGCAAGGTGTCGCTCAGGGCCGCCAGGGTTCGTGCCTTGTTCCACAGACCGTGGGCGATGGCTCTGGGGAAGCCGAACAGGCGGGCGCTCCAGGTACTGAGATGAATCGGGTTGTAGTCGCCGGAAACCCGGGCGTAACGCCGGCCGATATCGCTCCGGGCCTGCCAGCGGCTGACTTCGTTCAAGCCCAGCCCCGCAATCGACGACAGGACGCCGGGCTCGCCCGGCACTTGCACGCCCCGACAGAGCATGCGGCTTTCGGCCTCCCACAGCGGCCCCAGCAGATCCTCGACCGTGGTCAGCAGATCGAACATTGCGCCCTTGGCGTGAGGTTGCAGGTTGCCCACCCGGACGGCGACTCGCACGCGGCTGACATTGCCCATGGGCCGCAGAATGCGGATCCGGTTGGCCAGGTGAATCAGCCCCAGGAGGGGGAAAGGAAAGGCCGGGGCGGTGAGCAACTGCATCTGCAACGGGAAGGCCAGCACATGGGGATAGGTGGCGGGCAGCAGGCCGTTGTCGAGGTAACCGCAGACTTGGCGGTAGGCCTCCAGCCGGCGTGGCTCAACGCTGATCCAGCAGCGCAGGCCCTGCTCCGGCAACGGCGTGTTCTTGATCCCGCGCCGCAGCGCGGCCTTGAGAAACAGCGGCGGCAGGGAGGCGGGCCGGTGCAGATCGTGCCAGTGGTTGTTCATCTTCAGGCTCCCAGCACGCTCTGGCCGCAGACCCGCAAGGCTTGTCCGCTGATTGCGCCACTGCCCGGCTGGGCGAGCCAGGCCACCGCCTCGGCGACATCCTGGGGCAGGCCGCCCTGGCCCAGGGAACTCATGCGTCGCCCGGCCTCGCGCAGGGCGAAGGGCACCTTGGCGGTCATCTGCGTCTCGATGAAGCCCGGGGCCACGGCATTGATGCTGATGTCCCGGGGCTGCAGCGCTGGCGCCCAGGACTGGGCCAGGCCGATCAGTCCGGCCTTGCTGGCGGCGTAGTTGGTCTGCCCGCGGTTGCCGGCAATGCCGCTGATGGAGGCCAGCAGAATCACTCGGCCGTGGTCATGCAGGCGCCCGCTGTCGAGCAGGGCCTGGGTCAGCACCTGCGGGGCGTTGAGATTCACCGCCAGCACCGCATCCCAGAACTCCGCGGTCATGTTGGCCAGGGTCTTGTCCCGGGTGATGCCGGCGTTGTGTACCAGGATGTCGAGTCCCTCCGGCAGTTGCTCAAGCAACTGGGGGGCGGCGTCCGCGGCACAGATATCCAGGGTGATGGCCTGCCCGCCGAGGCGCGCGGCCAGGGTTTCCAGGTCGACCTTGGCCTGGGGCACATCCAGCAACAGCACCTGGGCGCCATCACGGGCCAGGGTTTCGGCGATGGCCGCACCGATGCCCCGCGCCGCGCCGGTGACCAGGGCCTTGCGCCCGGCCAGCGGACGGCTCCAGTCCTGGACCTGGACGGCGCAGGGCTGCAAGCGCAGGACCTGCCCGGAAATGAAAGCGCTCTTGGGCGACAGCAAGAAGCGCAGCGCACCCTCCAGCTGTTCCTCGGCACCCTGGCCGACATACAGCAACTGCAAGGTGGCGCCGTTGCGCAGTTCCTTGGCCAGGGAGCGGCTGAAACCTTCCAGGGCCCGCTGGGCGCTGGCGGCGAAGGGCGTATCGAGGGTTTCCGGGGCTCGTCCGAGCAGCAGCAGGTGGGCGCAAGGCTCAAGGCTGCGCAACAGTGGCTGGAAGAACTCCCGCAGTTGCTTGAGCTGATCGCTGTGGCGCAGTTCGCTGGCATCGAATACCACCGCCTTGAGCCTGGGGCCGTGTCCGGGAATCCATGGCGTGGCCAGGGTCGGATCGCTGCCGTAGCTGTAGATCGAGTCGGTCAGGCGCGGGGCCAGGCTGCTCACCTGCTGGGCCAGGGCACCGCCGCCCACCAGCAAGGCACCCTCGATGGGCCGCAGGCGTCCGGCCTGCCAGCGTTCCAGGCGCACCGGCGACGGCAGGCCAAGGGCGCCCACCAGGCGTTGGCCGATGGATGAATTGGCGAAGTCGATATAACGGTCGGACATGGAACGCACTCCATTGGCTGGGGTTCAAAGTGTGGACCATGAATGGCTCCGAGTCGTTCGATCAGCCAGAAGCCTCCTACGCTAGAGGGGGACCTACTCACCGCAGTCGCACTCACAGAACAGGGAGCTTTCCATGACACAGCTGCGTCGCGTGGCGATTATCGGCGGTAACCGCATCCCCTTTGCCCGCTCCAACGGGCCCTATGCCACGGCCAGCAACCAGGCCATGCTCACCGCCGCCCTCGAAGGCCTGATCGAGCGCTACAACCTGCACGGCCTGCGTATCGGCGAGGTGGCGGCCGGGGCCGTGCTCAAGCACTCTCGGGACTTCAACCTGACCCGCGAATGCGTGCTGGGCTCGCGACTGGCGCCCACCACCCCGGCCTATGACATCCAGCAAGCCTGCGGCACCGGCCTGGAAGCGGCATTGCTGGTGGCCAACAAGATCGCTCTGGGGCAGATCGACTGTGGCATCGCTGGCGGCGTCGACACCACGTCGGACGCGCCGATCGGGGTCAACGAAGGGCTGCGCCAGATCCTGCTGCAGGCCAATCGGGCCAGGAGCCTCGGCGACAAGCTCAAGCTCCTCTTGCAACTGCGGCCCCATCACCTCAAGCCGCAACTGCCGCGCAATGGCGAACCGCGCACCGGCTTGTCGATGGGCGAGCATTGCGAGCAGATGGCCAAGACCTGGAGCATCGGCCGCGGCGAACAGGACCAGCTGGCCCTGGAAAGCCACCAGAAAATGGCTGCGGCCTATGCCGAAGGCTGGCATGACGATCTGCTCAGCCCCTTTCTCGGCCTGACCCGGGACAACAACCTGCGCCCGGACCTGAGCCTGGAAAAACTCGCCAGCCTCAAGCCGGCCTTCGACCACAGCGGCCAGGGCACCCTCAGCGCCGGCAACTCCACACCGCTGACCGATGGCGCCTCCCTGGTGCTGCTGGGCAGTGAGCAGTGGGCCAGGGAGCGTGGCCTGCCGATCCTGGCCTACCTGCGTGACGGCGAGGCGGCGGCGGTGGACTTCGTCAAGGGAGCCGAAGGGCTGTTGATGGCGCCGGTGTACGCCGTACCGCGCTTGTTGGCGCGCAATGGCCTGAGCCTGCAGGACTTCGACTACTACGAAATCCACGAAGCCTTCGCCGCCCAGGTGCTGTGCACCCTCAAGGCCTGGGAAGACTCGCAGTACTGCAAGACCCGCCTGGGCCTCGATGCGCCCCTGGGCCCCATCGATCGCGCCCGGCTCAACGTCAAAGGCAGCTCCCTGGCGGCGGGGCATCCGTTTGCCGCCACTGGCGGGCGCATCGTTGCCAACCTGGCGAAGTTGCTCAGTGTGGCGGGGCAGGGCCGCGGTTTGATTTCCATCTGCGCGGCGGGTGGGCAGGGCGTGACGGCGATCATCGAACGCTGAGGTTCGCCGGCAAGCCGGCTCCTACACAGATATGCCGCCCATCCGTAGGAGCCCGGCTTGCCGGCGAAAGGGCCCTCAAGTCTTGAAGCGTCGCACCAGGGCGTCCAGCTCATTGGACAACCCCGTCAGGCTCTGGGAATCCAGGCGCGCCGAGTTGGCCAATTCGGCCACCAACTGCGCATCGCCATGGATCTGGCTGATGTGCCGGTTGATGTCCTCCGCCACCTGATGCTGCTCTTCGGCGGCAGTGGCGATCTGGGTGTTCATGTCGCGGATCACGTCCACCGATTCGCGGATCTGCCCGAAGCTGTTGCGCGCCAGGCCGATGCGGTTCACCGACTGCTGGGACACTTCCAGGCTGGCGTGCATCTGCTGGGTCACGGCGCTGGTGCGCTTGGCCAGATTGCCCAGCAGCCCGTCGATCTCGGCGGTGGAGTCGGCGGTACGCTTGGCCAGGGCCCGCACTTCATCGGCCACCACGGCAAAGCCGCGGCCCTGTTCACCGGCCCGGGCAGCCTCGATGGCGGCGTTGAGGGCCAGCAGGTTGGTCTGTTCGGCGATCGAACGGATGGTGCCGAGGATCGACTGGATATCGGTGCTGTCGCGTTCCAGCTGTTGCATCGATTGCGCCGACTGTTCGATCTCCTGGCTCAGGCGGTCGACGCTGTGCACCGCGTCGTCGATCTGCTGCTGGCCTTCCCGGGCCTGGCGTTGGCCACTGTCCGCCGACTCGGCGGCCTGGCTGCAGGAACGGGCCACTTCGTTGGCCGTGGCGACCATTTCGTGGAACGCGGTGGACACCATGTCCACCGCTTCGCGCTGGCGCCCGGCGGCTTCGGCCATGTCGCTGGACACCTGGGTCGAGGACTGGGAGGTGGCGAGAATCTTCTGCGCCGCCTGGCCGATGTGCTGGATCAGGCTGCGGATCGCCGACAGGAACTGGTTGAACCAGTTGGCCAACTGCGCGGTTTCGTCGTTGCCGCGAATGTTCAGGTTCTGGGTCAGGTCGCCTTCGCCCTGGGCAATGCCTTCCAGGCCGCTGGCCACGCCGCGGATCGGGCGCACGATGAGGCTGGCGAAGCTGGCGCCGAACACCGCGAACAGCAGCGCCAGGACCCCGGCGATCACGGCGATGATCCAGGTCAGCTGGGTCGCCGAGCCCATGACTTCGCTCTGCTTGATCAGGCCGATGAAGGTCCAGCCCAGTTGCTCGGAAGGCCAGACGTTGGCCATGTAGTGCTCGCCGCCCAGCTCCACTTGCACCAGGCCCTTGCCGGTCTTGGCCAGTTGCTCGTATCCGCCGCCGAGGCTGGCCAGGGCCTTGAAGTTGTGCTCCGGCTGCTTGGGATCGACCAGCACCGTGCCGTTGTTTTCCATCAGCATCAGGTAGCCGGATTCGCCCAGCTTGATCTGCTTGACGATTTCGGTGAGCTGCTTGAGCGACACGTCGACCGCGACCACGCCGCCCTGGGAGCCTAGCTGGTTGGCCAGGGAGCGCACGGTGCTGACCAGCACCGCATCGTCCGGGGCCCAGTAGTAGGCATCGGTGCGCAGGGTCTTGCCCGGGCTGGCCAGCGCGGCTTTGTACCAGGGGCGCACGCGGGGATCGTAGTTGGCCAGCTTCAGGTCGGCGGGCCAGGAGACGTAGCCGCCGTTGCTCACGCCGTAGGACACATAGGCATAAGCGGGATGGCTGGCGGCCATGGCGGCGAACAGGTCGAAGATGCGCTTGTCCTGCTCGCCTTCCGGAACCTTGGCGGCATCGGCGCTCATCCAGGTCTTGAGGTCGCCGCCGGCCTGGGTGAGCAAGGGGTGCGCCGCCAGGTAATCGATGTTCTGGCCGATGCCTTCGAAGAACAGCTGCATGGCGTTGGCCACTTGGCGGATCTCGCGGCCGCTGCCGTCGACAAAGGTGTTTTGCGCTTCGCTGCGCAGGTTGATCACCACCAGCGTGGCCACCAGCACCACGGGCAGGCAGGCAATGACGGCGAAGGCCCAGGTCAGTTTCTGTTTGATATTCATCCGCGCTCCAGTTTTTTGTATGACCACGAAGTGCAGGCGACTCGCGGATTATTGGCAGATTGTGAGGTGGCGCTGATTGTCGTCCCTGTGGCTGAAGTCGAACCGCGGGCGGTCGAACCTTGGCCGGCGGCTGACGTCTTTATTGGATTGTCGGACAAACTCCCTGTCTCTTTGAGGGCTTCGGCTGGCGCCGGGCAATATTGAGCCGGCGACGGAAAAAAACTTGTCGCCGGGCTCCGGCGGCGAGGGCGTGCAAAGACGTTGGCCGCCGCAGTCTTGGCTATGATCGTCGGCGGCGTCGATGGATTGATCTGGCACATTGAGTGCATTGCTGTCGCTCGGGGCTCGGCGGGCCTTTCCCGTGGTGGGAGGATTGCCGTATAACGAGTGACTTTCGCGTGTTTGGTAACAAGGGACCCACAATAAAAGCTGATGAAGACTCCAAAACGCATTGAACCGCTGATCGAAGACGGTCTGGTAGACGAGGTGCTGCGCCCACTCATGAGTGGTAAAGAGGCAGCTGTGTATGTGGTGCGCTGCGGCAACGAGCTACGTTGCGCCAAGGTCTACAAGGAGGCGAACAAACGCAGTTTCCGTCAGGCGGCGGAGTATCAGGAAGGGCGCAAGGTCCGTAACAGCCGTCAGGCGCGAGCCATGGCCAAGGGCTCGAAGTTCGGCCGCAAGGAAACCGAGGATGCCTGGCAGAACGCCGAAGTGGCGGCCTTGTTCCGCCTGGCCAACGCCGGGGTGCGGGTGCCCAAGCCGTTCGACTTTCTCGAAGGCGTGCTGCTGATGGAGCTGGTGGCCGACGAATACGGCGATGCGGCGCCACGGCTCAACGATGTGGTGCTGGAACCGGACCAGGCCCGTGAATATCACGCCTTCCTGATTTCCCAGATCGTGCTGATGCTGTGTACCGGACTGGTGCACGGTGACCTCTCCGAGTTCAACGTGCTGCTGACGCCGGACGGTCCGGTGATCATCGACCTGCCCCAGGCGGTGGATGCGGCGGGCAACAACCACGCGTTCAGCATGCTGGAGCGGGACGTGGGCAACATGGCGTCCTACTTCGGACGTTTCGCTCCGGAGCTCAAGCGCACCCGTTATGCCAAGGAAATGTGGGCCCTGTACGAGGCCGGTACCTTGCATCCGGGCAGTGTGCTGACCGGCGAGTTCGACGATCCCGAGGAGCTGGCGGATGTCGGCAGCGTGATCCGCGAGATTGAAGCCGCGCGTCTTGATGATGAACGGCGTCGGGCCTTGCGTGCTGCGGACGAGGCTCCGGTGGGGAAAGCCGAAGAGCCGCCGCCTCCGCCCTGGATGCAGTGATGGACTAAAAAAATCCGGCCATGGCCGGATTTTTTATTCGCGCAAACCAGCCGGCAGCTTGTCGCCGCTGCCGCAGGTTCAGGACTCGCAGCAACTGCCGGACGCCAGCTCCTTGAGAATCGGGCAGTCCGGACGATGGTCGCCGTGACAGTGCTCCACCAGGTCTTGCAGGGTGTCGCGCAGCCCCGCCAGTTCACGGATCTTCTGGTTCAGCTCGTCGATGTGCTGGCGCGCCAGGGCCTTCACATCGGCGCTGGCCCGCTGCCGGTCCTGCCACAGGGTCAGCAGCTTGCCGACTTCCTCCAGGGAAAAGCCCAAGTCCCGGGAGCGCTTGATGAAGGCCAGGCTGTGCAGGTCTTCGTCGCCGTACAGGCGATAGCCGCTGTCACTGCGATGGGCCGGCCTGAGCAGTCCGATGGACTCGTAGTAACGGATCATCTTGGCGCTCAGGCCGCTCTTTCGGGCTGCTTGGCCGATGTTCATTCGGCGTTCTCCAGGTCTTTGGGTTTCCAGGTTTTCAACAGTAGCGCATTGCTCACCACGCTGACGCTGGACAGCGCCATGGCCGCGCCGGCCAGCACCGGATTGAGCAGGCCGAAGGCCGCCAGCGGGATGCCAATCAGGTTGTAGACGAAGGCCCAGAACAGGTTCTGGCGGATCTTCGCGTAGGTCTTGCGGCTGATTTCCAGGGCTGCCGGGATCAGCCGTGGATCGCCACGCATCAGGGTAATGCCGGCCGCATGCATGGCCACGTCGGTGCCACCGCCCATGGCAATGCCAATGTCTGCCGCTGCCAGCGCCGGGGCGTCGTTGATGCCGTCGCCGACCATGGCCACCACTCCGGTCTTTTTCAGCGCCGTCACCGTGGCGGCCTTGTCCGCCGGCAGCACTTCGGCGTGCACGTCGTCGATGCCCAGGGCATCGGCCACCACCTTGGCGCTGCCACGATTGTCGCCGGTCAGCAGGTGGCTGCTGATCTGCCGCGCGCGCAGTTGCTGCACCGCCTGCAAGGCGCCGGGCTTGAGCGTGTCGCCAAAGGCGAACAGGCCCAGCACCCGGGCTTGCGGGTTTTGTTCGATCAGCCAGGACAGGGTCCGGCCCTCGTGCTCCCAGTCCTTGGCCACCTGGGCCAGGCTCCCCGGGTTCAGGCCGGACTCCTCCAGCAGACGGCGATTGCCCAGGGCCAGTTGGCGGCCGTCCAGGGTGCCGGCGATGCCGCGTCCGGTCAGGGACTGGCTGGCGCTGACATCGGCCACTGGCAGGTGACGCTCCTGGCACAGGTCCAGCACCGCCTTGGCCAGGGGGTGTTCGCTGCCGCGCTGGAGCGCGCCGGCCAGTTGCAGCACGCTGTTTTCATCACCTTCCACGGCCTGCATATGGGCGATACGCGGCGTGCCGGAAGTCAGGGTGCCGGTCTTGTCGAAGACCACCGAGCTGACTTCGTGGGCCCGCTCCAGGGCTTCGGCGTCCTTGATCAGGATGCCGTGGCGGGCGGCCACGCCGGTGCCGGCCATGATCGCGGTGGGTGTTGCCAGGCCCAGGGCGCAAGGGCAGGCGATCACCAGCACCGCCACCGCATTGATCACTGCGGTTTCCAGGGGCGCGCCATACAGCCACCAGCCCACCAGGGTGATCAGCGCCAGCAGCAGGACGGTGGGCACGAATACCTGGCTGACCTTGTCCACCAGCTTCTGGATCGGCGCCTTGCCGGCCTGGGCGTCTTCCACCAGGCGAATGATCCGCGCCAGTACGGTTTCCGCTCCCAGGGCCAGGGTACGCACCAGCAGGCGGCCCTCGCCGTTGATGGCGCCGCCGGTGACCTTGTCCCCGGGCTGCTTGGGCACCGGCAGGCTTTCACCGCTGATCAGCGCTTCATCGGCGTGGCTCTGGCCTTCGATGACTACGCCGTCCACCGGGAAGCGCTCGCCGGGCTTGACCAGCACCAGGTCGTTCAGGCGCAGAGCGCTGATGGCGACTTCCTGCTCGCGCCCATCGATGACCTGGATCGCCCGTTCCGGACGCAGGGCTTCGAGGGCGCGGATGGCGCTGGCGGTCTGGCGCTTGGCGCGGCTTTCCAGGTACTTGCCCAGCAGCACCAGGGCGATCACCACCGCCGAGGCTTCGAAGTACAGGTGCGGCATGCTGCCGGCGGCGGCCGTGGCCCATTCGTACAGGCTCAGGCCATAACCGGCACTGGTGCCCAGGGCTACCAGCAGGTCCATGTTGCCGCTGCCGGCGCGCACGGCTTTCCAGGCGGCGACATAAAAGCGTGCGCCGAAGATGAACTGTACCGGGGTGGCCAGGGCGAACTGGGCCCATGCCGGGAGCATCCAGTGCAGGCCGAAGGGCTGCACCAGCATCGGCAGCACCAGGGGCAGGGCCAGGAGAATTGCCAGCACCAGGCTCCAGCGTTCGCGGCGCAGGTGCTGCTGTTGCTCGTCGCCCTGTTTCTGCTCGGCTTGCCACAGGCTGGCGGAGTAGCCGGCCTGGGTCACGGCGTTGATCAACTGCGTTGGGTCGGCCTGGCCCAACAGCTCGACGTGGGCGCGCTCGGTGGCCAGGTTGACGCTGGCATTGCGTACCCCGGCAACCTTGTTCAAGGCGCGTTCGACGCGACCGGCGCAGGTCGCGCAGGTCATGCCGCCGATGGTCAATTCGACGGACTGCACCGGTACGCTGTAACCGGCATTTTCCACCGCTTGCAACAGCGCCGGCAGGCTGTCCCCGGGGGCCTCGACCCGGGCCTGTTCCGTGGCCAGGTTGACGCTCACCGCACGGATACCGGCGACCTTGCCCAGGGCTCGCTCGACACGACCGGCGCAGCTGGCGCAGGTCATGCCGGCAATCGGCAGGTCGAAGGTGGTTGATTCAGGCATGGCTGACACTCCCTGTAAATGATGCCCACAGGATCAACCTTGCCATGCAGGCAAGGTCAAGCGGGCATTGCCAGGGTGCTTCATTTTGTCCCAGGGGGGCGTTGGAGCGCGCCTTGCGCGGTCCGACGCAAGGCGTGTGGGGAGGCGGGGCTTCAGTATTCCAGGGCGGCGGGCTTGAGGTACATGCCCGAGGCGTTGCTGGCGATGCGGAACTTCAGCACGTCGCCGGCCCGCAGGCTGATGTCCTGGGAACCCGGGGCAAGCATGCCGGGGTTGCAGCCCGGCGCCTGGCCCGGCAGCAGTTTCAGGCGCACGGACACCTTGCCCGGTGGCAGGTTGAAGGAGGCGCTCTGCTCCTGGAACAGCCGGCCGGCGAGCTGGTCCTGAAGGTACAGACCGATCTCGCAGGAGGTGGCGACTTCCAGCCGCTCCCGGGAAATGATCAGGACGCCGTAGTCTTCTCCGGCGGCCAGGGCCGGCGGCGCTGCCGCGAACAGACCAAGGAGGCCGATGAGGCTGAAAGTGGACCAGCGCATGGCTGAATCTCCTGCTGTGATGTCATAAGACGTGCAGCTTGGCGGAGCGCGGCGCCGATTTCCAGCCCGGCAGATCAATCCGCAACTTGACCTTGCCACAGTGGCAAGGACAAGACTGCGTGCATCCCAATACAGGAGAAGCGTGATGCAAGTATTCAACGTTCAAGGCATGTCCTGCGGCCACTGCGTGCGGGCCATCACTCAGGCCTTGCAAAGCAAGGATCCGGCGGCCACGGTGCGGGTCGATCTGGCGGCCAAGGAAGTGGGGGTCGAGAGTCGCCTGTCCAACGAAGAGGTGATCAGCCTGATCAGCGAGGAAGGCTATGCGGTCAAGGTGGCCTGAGTCTTTTTAATAGTTAGCGACCTATCGGAATGTTCAAGGCGTCCAAGCGCGGCTAGACTGTGCGCCCGCTGACCCACACTCGCCTGGATGCCATGAACCTGCGCACAATCCTGATTCTCGGTGCCTTGAGTGCCTTCGGCCCTTTGGCCATCGACTTCTATCTGCCGGCCTTTCCATCGATGGCCCTGGCTTTCGGCACCGATGAAAAACACGTCCAACTGACCCTGGCGGCCTATTTCCTCGGCCTGTCCATCGGTCAGTTGGCCTATGGCCCGGTGGCCGATCGTTTCGGCCGGCGCCTGCCCTTGCTGGCCGGAGTGGGGCTGTTCACCCTGGCCTCCCTGGCTTGCGCCTATGCGCCCAATCTGCAGTGGCTGATCGGTGCGCGTTTTGTCCAGGCCCTGGGCGGTTGCGCCGGCATGGTGATTTCCCGCGCGGTGGTCAGCGACAAGTGCGACGCCGTGGGTTCAGCCAAGGTCTTCTCCCAGTTGATGCTGGTGATGGGCCTGGCGCCGATCCTGGCGCCGATGCTCGGTGGCCTGCTGGTCAACCTGTATGGCTGGCAGTCGATCTTCATCATGCTCACGGTGTTCAGCGCCCTGTCCGGATTGGCGGTGGCCCTGGGCCTGCCGGAAAGCATGCCGGCCACGCGCCCGCGCCTGCCTTTGTCCGGAGCGTTGCGCCAGTACGGCCTGCTGCTGGCGGACCGGGTCTTTCTTGGTCACGCCCTGACCGGCGGCATCGCCATCGCCGGGATGTTTTCCTACATCGCCGGATCGCCCTTTGTCTTCATCAAGCTCTACGGCGTGCCTGCTGAGCACTTTGGCTGGTTCTTCGGGATCAATGCAGGCGGCTTCATCCTGGTGGCTCAGGTCAATGCGCGCCTGCTGGCCAAGCGCGGCCCTGCCTTCCTGCTGGCCCGCACGGTATGGATCTACCTGGCCGCAGGCCTGACCCTGCTGGGCATCAGTGCTTTGCACACCAGCGCGCTCTGGCCGCTGCTACTGCCGTTGTTCGTGTGCATCGCCAGCCTGGGCTGCATCATTCCCAACGCCGCGGCCTGTGCCATGAACGGCCAGGGCGCGCGGGCCGGCAGCGCTTCGGCGATGCTCGGTTGCCTGCAGTTCAGCGTGGCGGCGGCTGCCGCCTACCTGGTGGGGGTATTGCACGATGGCAGCGCCATGCCGATGGCCATGGTCATCTGCCTGTGCGGTGTTCTGGCGGTGAGCATGGCGGTCGTGACCCGGCGTTTGCAGAATGCCCGGGCCTTGCAAGCCGCCGAGCCTTGAGTCAGCCGACGGCGCGCTGAACCAGGGGAATCTGGTGGGGAGCTTGCAAGCGTGCCTGCAGGGTCTGGGTGAACGCCCGGGCCTCGGCCTCGCTGCGGAAAGTCACCGCGTGCTGGTCGAGACGGACCTGCCACTGGGAGCCTTGAGGGTGTGCCAGTTCTTTTATCAGGATCTTCATTGCTGACCTCCTAACGCTAAAAGAGAACGGTGCAAGGGCTGCCAGTGTAGACCTGAATACGGTCAGGAATATGACCGAAATCAACTCTCGGACTGACGGCGACCAGCGGGCTTTTCTGCACGATGGCCACCGCCCGCCAGGGCCTTAGAACCCTTCCAGGACGATCTTGCCCTTGGCCGTGCCGCTCTCCAGCAAGGCATGGGCGCGACGCAGGTTGGCCGCGTTGATCTGGCCGAAGTGCTCGCCCAGGGTGGTCTTCAGGGTGCCGGCGTCGATCAGCTCGGCGACCTTGTTGAGCAGTACATGCTGCTCTTGCATGTCGGCGGTTTCGAACAGCGAACGGGTGTACATGAACTCCCAATGCAGCGACAGGCTCTTGCGCTTGAGCTTGGTCACGTCGAGGCTTTTCGGGTCGTCGATCAAGGCCAGCTTGCCCTGGGGCGCCAGGGCTTCCACCAGCTCATCGAGGTGGGTGTCGGTCTGGGTCAGGCTGGCGACGTGGGTCACCTGATTGATGCCAATGCGCTTGAGCTCGGCGCTCAGGGGCTGGCTGTGATCCACCACCGCGTGGGCGCCCAGCTCGCGGACCCAGGCCTGGGTCTGTTCGCGGGAGGCACTGCCGATCACCTTGAGGCCGGTCAGTTGCCGGGCCAGTTGGGTGAGGATCGAACCGACCCCGCCAGCGGCGCCAACAATCAGCAGGCTCTGGCCCTGATCGTTGCGCTCCTGGCTGATTTGCAGGCGTTCGAACAACAGCTCCCAGGCGGTGATCGCGGTCAGCGGCAAGGCCGCGGCTGCGGCAAAGTCCAGGCTCTTGGGCATATGGCCGACGATCCGTTCATCCACGGTGTGCAGCTCGCTGTTGCCCCCGGCCCGGGCGATGGAGCCGGCGTAGAACACCCGGTCGCCAACCTTGAACAGGCTGACCTCGCTGCCCACGGCCTTGACCACCCCGGCCACGTCCCAGCCCAGCACCTTGGCGGCGCCGCCTTCGGGCTGGACGTTCTGGCGGACCTTGGTGTCCACCGGGTTGACCGAGATGGCCTTGACCTCCACCAGCAGGTCGCGGGGGCCGGCGACCGGTTCGGGCAGTTCGATGTCCTGCAGGGACTTGGGGTCGTCGATCGGCAGGGATGCGTAGTAGGCGATGGCTTTCATGGTGAATTCCTGTTGAGTGCAGAGTGAGGGTCAGACGATCAGTTGCAGGCGCTTGAGTTCGAAGTGCTCGATCGCCTCGCGGGTCTGGGCGATGAAGTTCTGAAAGTGCGCCGTGTTGTTGTGAAACTCCAGGGCGGCTTCATCGTCCCAGCGTTCCAGTACGTAGAAGGTGCCCGGCTGCGCGGCGTCTTCATGCAGTTGGTAGTACTGGCAGCCGGCTTCGGCGCGGCTGGGCGGGACCAGGGCGCTGAGTTCGCGCTTGAGGACGGCTTGCTGCTGGGGCTTGGCGATCAGGGTCGCAATCGCGGTAAAGGCTTGGGACATGGGATTCTCCTCTGGTGCTGGGCGATGGAGCGGATGATTGGCTATTTCTCCTGAAGATAAAACCCGCTAAAAGAGCAGTCTCTTTCAATATTTTTTTGATAGTCCGGACATACACCCATGCTGCGATTCGATGACCTGCAATTGTTCGTCCGGGCCGCGGACCTGGGCAGCCTGTCGGCTGCGGCCCGGGTCATGGACCTGTCGCCGGCGGTGGCCAGCGCCGCCCTCAAGCGCATCGAAGAACACTTGGGCGCGCGTCTGCTGGCCCGTTCCACCCGCAGCCTGCGCCTGACCGCCGAGGGCGAGGGCTTTCTGGAATACGCCCGCGCGGCCTTGAGCAATCTGGATGAAGGGCGGCGGCTGTTGGCCAGCGGGCAGGATCAGGTCAGTGGCGTGTTGCAGCTGTCCGCACCTTCTGACTTCGGCCGCAACCTGCTGCTGCCCTGGCTCGACGAATTCCAGCGCGAGCACCCCAGGCTCAGCGTGCGCCTGCTGCTGGGGGACCGCATCGCCGACCTGTTCCGCCAGCCGGTGGACATCGCCCTGCGCTACGGCGAGCCGGAGGATTCCAGCCTGGTGGCCTTGCCGATCGCCCCGGACAATCGCCGGGTGCTGTGCGCCGCTCCCAGCTACCTGGCCCGGCACGGCGAGCCGCGCCAGCTGGAGCAACTGGCCCAGCACAACTGCCTGCTGTACATGCTCGACAGCCGGGCCCATGACCTCTGGAGTTTTCATGACGGCAAGCGCGAGGTGAGCCTGACCGTCAGCGGCAACCGCTTGAGCGACGATGCCGATGTGGTGCGGCGCTGGGCCGTGGCCGGCGAGGGGATTGCCTACAAGTCCTGGCTGGACGTGGCCGGCGATGTGCTTGCCGGTCGCCTGCAGATCCTGCTGCCGGAGCTGCGCTGCGAAGGCGCCTCGCTGAACCTTTTGTGCACCCATCGCGCGCACTTGAGCAAACCGGTCAAGCTGCTGCGGGACATGCTCCAGGAGCGCTGCGCCCAGATCAGCGCACGCCGCCCGTAGGCGCCGGCTTGCCGGCGAACCCCCCGCGTCGCTGGCGGACGCGAACAGGTCGCCCTCGGCAATCAGTCCCGGCCTCGATCCCGCACACTCGAGCGGTCCAGCATTCAACCGGGGGGAACGGGCATGGCCATACAGGGATACAGCGCCGCCGAGCGCTTGGAACGCTTGCCCATCAGCGGTTATCACCGAGTGATTTTCATCATCATCGCCCTGGCGTTTTTCTTCGACTCCATGGACCTGGCGATGATGACCTTCCTCCTCGGCTCGATCAAAACCGAGTTCGGCCTGAGCTCGGCCCAGGCCGGTCTATTGGCCAGCTCCAGCTTCTTCGGCATGGTGCTCGGCGCCTCGCTGTCGGGTCTGCTCGCCGACCGCTTCGGGCGCAAGCCGGTGTTCCAATGGAGCATCGTGCTCTGGGACCTGGCCAGCTACCTGTGTTCCACCGCCCAGAGCGTGGACAGCCTGACCCTGTTCCGGGTGCTGTTGGGGATTGGCATGGGCATGGAGTTTCCCATCGCCCAATCGATGCTTTCGGAGATGATTCCGGCGCAGCGCCGCGGACGCTACATCGCCTTGATGGACGGTTTCTGGCCCCTGGGTTTCGTGGCCTCCGGGGTGCTGTCGTACTTTCTGTTGCCGCTGATCGGCTGGCGCGAGATCTTCCTGGTGCTGGCGATTCCGGCGGTGTTCGTGCTGGTGATCCGCTTCTTCATTCCCGAGTCGCCGCGCTGGTTGGAGCAGGCCGGGCGGCATGCCGATGCGGACCGCGTACTGTGCGACATCGAGAACAAGGTACGGGCTTCCCTGGGCACGGCGCAGTTGCCGGAGCCGGTGCGCCTGCCACGCATCGACAGTGCGCCGGGGCACTTTTTTTCCGCGCTGAAACAGATCTGGTCGCCCCTGTACCGGCAACGCACGATGATGATCTGGAGCCTGTGGTTCTTCGCCTTGCTGGGGTTCTACGGGCTGACGTCCTGGCTCAGCGCCTTGCTGCAGACATCCGGTTTTGCCGTGACCCAGTCGGTGTACTACACGGTGCTGATTTCCCTGGGCGGGATTCCCGGCTTTCTCATGGCCGCCTGGCTGGTGGAGCGCTGGGGGCGCAAGCCGGTGTGCATCGTGACCTTGCTCGGTGGTGGGGTGATGGCGTTCTTCTACGGACAGAGCGCGGTGTTTGGCGGCAACGTCAGCCTGTTGATCGGCACCGGGCTGCTTATGCAGTTCTTCCTGTTCGGCATGTGGGCGGTGCTCTACACCTATACGCCCGAGCTGTACCCGACGTCGGCCCGGGCTACGGGGTCGGGCTTTGCTTCGGCCGTTGGCCGGATCGGTTCGTTGCTGGGGCCCTTGGTGACCGGGCTGGTGTTTCCCATCACTGGGCAGGGTGGGGTGTTTGCCTTGGGGGCGGCGTGTTTTGTGATTGCGGCGGGAGTGGTCTGGCTGTTCGGGATGGAAACCCGGGGCAAGACGCTGGAGGCGTTGAGCGAGGCGGGACTTTGAGGTTCGCCGGCAAGCCGGCTCCTACCGGTTGGTGTAGGAGCCGGCTTGCCGGCGAAAGGCGTTACGGCTTGACCAGCCGCGCATCCAGGCTGTTCTGCGCCAGGCGCCGGGCCTGGTCCTGGGTCATCCCCAGATCGGTGTACAGGGCGTGGAAGTTCTCGGTGACGTAGCCGCCGAAGTACGCCGGGTCATCGGAGTTGACCGTGACCTTCACCCCGCGCTCAAGCATTTGCAGGATGTTGTGCTGGGACATGTGGTCGAACACGCAGAGCTTGGTGTTGGACAGCGGGCACACGGTCAGCGGGATCTGCTCGTCGATGATGCGCTGCATCAGTCGCTCGTCCTCGAAAGCGCGCACGCCGTGGTCGATGCGCTGGATCTTCAACAGGTCCAGGGCTTCCCAGATGTACTCCGGCGGGCCTTCCTCGCCGGCGTGGGCCACGGTGAGGAAGCCTTCGCTGCGCGCGCGGTCGAAGACCCGCTGGAACTTGCTCGGCGGGTGGCCCATTTCCGAGCTGTCCAGGCCCACGGCAACGAACGCATCGCGAAACGGCAGTGCCTGGTCGAGGGTCTTCTGTGCTTCTTCTTCGCTCAGGTGACGCAGGAAGCTGAGGATCAGTCCGCTAGTGATGCCCAGTTGCTGCTCGCCGTCTTTCAGCGCGGCGGCGATGCCGTTGAGCACCACTTCGAACGGGATGCCGCGGTCGGTGTGGGTCTGCGGATCGAAGAACGGCTCGGTGTGGATCACGTTCTGCTCTTTGCAGCGCAGCAGGTAGGCCCAGGTCAGGTCGTAGAAATCCTGGGAGGTGCGCAGCACGTCGGCGCCCTGGTAGTACAGGTCGAGGAACTCTTGCAGGTTGTTGAAGGCGTAGGCCTTGCGCAGGGTTTCGACGTCGCTCCAGGGCAGGGCGATCTTGTTGCGTTCGGCCAGGGCGAACAGCAGTTCCGGTTCCAGGGAACCTTCCAGGTGCAGGTGCAACTCGGCCTTGGGCAAGGCGTTCAGCCAGTCATACATGGTGTGGTCTCATCAGGTGCAGGCGGGCGCTGCGAGAGTGATGCGCTGCCGGGGCCGTGCCCTTCTCGGGGGAACGGGCCGCGGTTGCGGCTATCGCCAGGTTTTCACCGGGCCCGAAAAAGCCGCCATTCTACATCTGGCGGCGCCATTGTTCGGCAAAACCTGACCGAATGGGCGATCAGGCCTGCTCCAGCTCGCGGCGATAGGCGTAGGTATCGGCGAAGCGCGACAGCAGGAATTCGGCGCAGGTGGTCACCGGGTACTTGGCCGGGTGTTCCGCGTCCTGGCAGCCGGGCAGGCATTCGATGCGGGTGTCCGGGTGCGGTTCGGCGAAGAACGGCATCGAGTAGCGGTCCACCCCCTGTGGGCTGATGACCCGGTGCGGCGTCGACAGGTAACGGTCGTTGCTCCAGCGCGCCATCATGTCGCCGAGGTTGACCACGAAAGTGCCGTCGATGGGCGGCGCGTCGATCCACTGGCCCTGGACGTTGCGCACCTGCAGGCCACCGGCCGCGTCCTGGTAGAGCAGGGTGATGCAGCCATAGTCGGTATGGGCGCCGGCGCCTTGCTGCTCTTCGCTGCTGGCGGTGTGGCGTGGCGGGTAGTGGATCAGCCGCAGCACGCTGACCGGGTCCTGGAAGCGGCGGTCGAAGAAGTCGCGCTCGATGCCCAGGGCCAGGGTCATGGCCCGCAGCAGGGTCTGGGCCAGGGCCTGCATGTCCTGGTAGTGCTGCTCCATCAGGGCCTGCCAGCCGGGCAGGTGCGGGTGGCGGTTGGGGCCGCGCAGGGGCTTGTTCGCCAGCACCTCGGGATGCTCGGCGGGCAGGTGCAGGCCCATGTCGAAGGTTTCCTTGAGGTCGCTGGGCTTGCTCGGGTCCAGCTGCTCGGTGGCGATGGCGCCATAGCCGCGATGGTGGCGGCTCTGGGTGATGTCGATCTTGAGTTTCTCGGCGCTGGGCAGGGCGAAGAAGTGCCTGGCCATGGCCAGCAATTGTTCGATGCGTTGTGCGCTGATTGGGTGGCCCTTGATGTAGAAGAAGCCCCACTCGCGGCAGGCGCGGTCGATCTGATTGGCGACACGCTCCCAGCCTGGCTGGGCATCCTGATACAGCGGGCTGATATCGATGATCGGCAGTTGATTCATGAAATAGACTCCCATCCGGTTGGCGGTCCGTCGTCGCTGCCGGATGGTCCGGCAGCGACGACCAGCTTATTTCGGGAGGTCCGCCCGCAGGCCTTCGACGTAGTAGTTCATCGAGGCCAGTTCGGCGTTGCTGGCGCTGACTCCCGCGGCGATTTTTTCAACCCCGGCCTGGTCCTTGATCGGGCCGGTAAACGGGTGGAACTCGCCGCTCTTGATGCGGGCGATGATCTGCTCGGCTTCGGCTTTCACCGAGGCCGGCAGCAGGTCGCTGAGGGGCAGCTCAACCGTACCCTCTTTCAGGCCGCCCCAGTAGTCCTGGGATGTCCAGCTGTGGTCCAGCACCCCTTGGGTGGCCTGGATGTAGTGCGGGGCCCAGTTGTTGACGATGGACGTCAGCACCGCCTTGGGGCCGAAGTGGGCCATGTCCGAGGCGTAGCCCACCGCGTATACGCCACGGCGTTCGGCAGCCTGGATCGGCGCCGGGCTGTCGGTGTGCTGGAAGATCACGTCGGCGCCCTGGTCGATCAGGGCGTTGGCGGCGTCGGCTTCCTTGCCCGGGTCGAACCAGGAGTTGACCCACACCACTTTGATCTCGGTGCCCGGGTTGTACTTGTTCAGGGCCAGCTGGATGGCGTTGATGTCGCGGATCACCTCCGGGATCGGGAACGAGGCGACGTAGCCGATCTTCTTGCTCTTGGTCATCTTCGCCGCGAGGAAGCCGCCGACGTAACGGCCTTCATAGGTGCGTGCCAGGTAGGTGCCGAGGTTCTTGTCCTGTTTGTAGCCGGTGGCGTGTTCGAAGGTCACCTTGGGGAACTGCTTGGCGACTTTCAGGGTGGGGTTCATGTAGCCGAAGGAGGTGGTGAAGATCAGGTCGTAGTTGTCCTTGGCCATGTTGCGGATCACTCGCTCGGCATCGGCGCCTTCGGCCACGTTCTCGATGTAGTTGGTCTTGATCTGCGCGCCGAATTTCTCCGCCAGGGCCTTGCGTCCCTGCTCATGCTGATAGGTCCAGCCGTGGTCGCCGATGGGGCCGATGTAGACGAAGCCGACCTTCAGCGGATCGGCGGCACTGGCGGTGAGGCTGGCGCTCAGGCCGACGGCGGCGGCCAGGGCGCAGAGCAGCTTGTGCAACGGGCGTGTATGCATGAATTGAAGCTCCATCTTGTTGTGAGGGGGGGCTGGGTCGGCAAGCGCAGGAGGGCAATGCAAATAGCTGACCAAGAGGACAACAAAGATGGCGGTTGCGCCGGCGAGGCAGTTTCGACGGGGGCTTTGGCGCGCGTTTTTCGCTGGCAAGCCAGCGCCGACAGGCACGGGTGTAGGAGCCGGCTTGCCGGCGAAGGACTGTGCAAGATCCATCCCGGTGCGCAGCGCCTGAGGCTGGTGCACTAACATGTAACGAAACGTTAGTGACCTGAAGCGGTCTTTCACTCATCTCCTGTACTCGTTTTTATTCCCGTCAAAGGACTGCAATGTTCACTTCCCTCAAGCAAGAACAGTCTCTGCTGCTTGCGCTGCTGGCGGCCGTGGCCGCCTATCCCCTGGAACACCTGTTGCTCAATAGCGGCCAAGGCATCGCCCTGATGGCCGGGTTGCTGCTGATCGGCTTTATCGTCATCGCTTCGATGCGCGTGGCCCATCACGCCGAACTGCTGGCGGAAAAGGTTGGCGACCCCTACGGCACCATGATCCTGACCCTGGCCGCGGTGCTGGTGGAGGTGGTGATCCTGGCCATCATGATGAGCAACGAAGCCTCGCCGACCCTGGTGCGCGACACCATCTATTCGGCGGTGATGCTGGACATCAACGGCATCCTCGGCCTGGCGGCCCTGATGGGTGGCATCAAGCACGGCGAGCAGCCCTACAACGACGATTCGGCGCGCACCTACAGCGTGATGATCCTCACCGCCATGGGCGTGTCGATGGTGGTGCCGGAGTTCATTCCCGAGGCCGACTGGAAGGTCTACTCGGCCTTTACCATCGGCGCGATGGTGGTGCTCTACACCCTGTTCCTGCGCATGCAGGTCGGGCCGCACAGTTACTTCTTCAGCTACAGCTACCCGGAAAAACGCCGTGGTAAAGAGGCCCAGGAACAACCCCACGCCGTCAATCTGGCCTGGAGCGTCGGCATCCTGGTGTTCGGCGTGGTGGTGATCGGCGCCCTGGCCGAGGTGATGTCCAAGACCCTGGACCTGGGCCTGGAAGGCACGGGCGCACCGCCGGTGATCACGGCGATCCTGGTGGCGGCGATTTCCGCCGCGCCGGAGATTCTCACCGCCCTGCGCGCGGCCCTGGCCAACCGCATGCAGTCGGTGGTCAACGTGGCCCTGGGCGCGTCCCTGTCGACGGTGATCCTCACGGTGCCGGTGATGGAAGCCATGGCCCTGTACACCGGCCAGCCGTTCCAGATGGCCATGACCCCGGTGCAGACGGTGATGGTGTTCATCACCCTGATCGTCAGTGCGATCAACCTCAATGACGGTGAAACCAACGCCATCGAGGGCATGACTCACTTCGTGCTGTTTGCGACCTTCATCATGCTGTCGCTGCTCGGTCTTTAAAGCGGCCGGGCTGACTGGATGGCGCAACGAAAGCTGACACCAGGGGCATTCCAGGCCGCGAGTGCGCCCCAACGCCAACGGCGCACGGTGCTGGCCGAAGGAGAAAAGGTCGGGTCGTTGGCAAACTTGTTGTTGGCACCCCGTTGCGCCCGATAAATGCCTGTTTCAGGTCCTTGCGGGTTCTCCACGGGAGATTCGCGGTAGTAGTGTTTGTCGTACCAGTCGTTGACCCATTCGCTGGCATTGCCGGTGAGGTTGTAGAGGCCCAGCGGATTAGGCACAAACCTGTCCACGGCGAAGGTTTCGTTGTCGTCAGGCGCCGGAAAGTTGCGGCCGTAGTCCAGATTGCCGTTGTCGGTGGCGAACATCACCGGCTGGCCACGGTTGCGCGCCGCATATTCCCATTGGGCCTCGGTCGGAAGATCCACGGCATAGCCGCTGAGGTCTGCCAGCCAGCCACAATAATCCTTGGCCTCTTGCCATTTTCGAGACGCCGGGGCGGGCAGGTTTTCCTGGTAGAGGTGTTTCATGTCTTCGCGTTTGCGCAGTGCCGCGTCGAATTGCGGCCTGCCTTGGGCCAGGAAGAACAGATCGAAATCGCCCAAGGTGGTTTGCAGCGAGGACAGGTAGTAGCTGCTCAATTTGACCGGGTGAACGAAGTCGTCATCGATGTCGAGACTGATCCGCTCCATGTTGGCCGGGTCCACGCCACAGGGCCATTGGCACAAGGCCTGTGGGTCGAAGCCCCGGGGCCAGCCGAAATCGCCCATCTGGAATTCGCCCCCTTCGATCAACACCATGTTGTCCATCGAGCGCACGACGGTGTTGAGCACCGCATCGTGGATTTGCGGGGACAGGTCCGGGTATCTGCGGCTGATGGTCGAAGCAATGTCGGCAACTTTTTCAGGTGAGAGCACTTTGCTGGCGGGGCCTACAACCTCCTGTTTCCCACAGCCCGAAATCAGTAGCGCGACGCAGAGCGCCAGTCCGTGCTTTTGTTTCACGTAATGTCCTTTTAACGGCTCGTTGGAGGGGGTGGGAAACTAACATGTTTCCTTGAGCCGATTGCGCTCAACGCGCAGGCGAGGGATGTGCTCCCTCGCCGTTGGAGTCAACGATCAGGTGCCGGCAATCAGTTGCCGGGCCGCCTGGCTGTGATCGGCGATCAGGTTTTTCAGGTCCAGCCCTTCGACCTGGCCATCAATCACCCGCCACTTGCCGCCGATCATGACCCGGTCCGCCCGATCCGCGCCGCACAACAGCAGCGCCGAAACCGGATCATGGCTGCCCGAGAAGCGCAGCTCATCGAGCTTGAACAACGCCAGGTCCGCCTGCTTGCCCACTGCCAGCTCGCCGATGTCGCTGCGCCCCAGCAGGCTCGCCGAACCCCGGGTGGCCCAGCCCAGCACCCGCTCCGGGGTGATCTTCTCGGCGCCGTAACGCAGGCGCTGAATGTACAGCGCCTGCCGCGCTTCGAGGATCATGTTCGACGCATCGTTGGACGCCGAACCGTCCACGCCCAACCCCAGGGGCGCGCCGGCGTCGGTCAGCTCGATGCTGGGGCAGATACCGGAGGCCAGGCGCATGTTCGAACTCGGGCAATGGCAGATGCCGGTACCGGCAGCCCCCAGGCGGGCGATTTCATCCGGGTTGAAGTGGATGCCATGGGCCAGCCAGGTACGCGGGCCGAGCCAGCCGACGCTGTCCAGGTAATCCACGGTGCGCAGGCCGAAACGCTGCAGGCAGAAGTCTTCTTCGTCGAGGGTTTCGGCGAGGTGAGTGTGCAGGCGCACATCGAGGGTGTTGGCCAGTTCGGCGCTGGCCGACATGATTTCCGGGGTCACCGAGAAGGGGGAGCAGGGCGCCAGGGCAATCTGGATCTGCGCGCCGTCGCCACGCTCGTGGTACTGGCGAATCAGGCGCTGACTGTCGTCGAGAATCACCTGGCCCTCTTGCACGGTCTGTTGCGGCGGCAGGCCGCCGTCCTTCTCCCCCAGGCTCATGGAGCCGCGGGTGAGCATGGCGCGCATGCCCAGTTCACGCACGCTCTCGACTTGCACGTCGATGGCGTTTTCCAGGCCGTCGGGGAACAGGTAGTGATGGTCTGCGGCGGTGGTGCAACCGGAGAGCAGCAGTTCGGCCAGCGCCACTTTGGTCGCCAGGGCGAGTTTTTCCGGGGTCAGCCTGGCCCAGACCGGATACAGGGTCTTGAGCCAGGGGAACAGCGGCTGGTTGACCACCGGCGCCCAGGCGCGGGTCAGGGTTTGGTAGAAGTGATGGTGGGTGTTGATCAGGCCCGGCAGCACGACGTGCTCGCGGGCATCGAAGACCTGCTGGCAGGGGCTTGCAGGCTGCTGGCCGAGGCCCAGGACTTCAACGATCAGACCGTCTTGCACCACCAGGCCGCCACGGGCGTCGAGGGCACTGCCGGTGAAGATGGCCAGGGGATTTTTTAACCAGGTACGGGTCGCAGGCATGGTGGCCGGCTCCTCTGAAAGTGGGTTCAGGTTAGCCAGCTCAGTGTTGCCCTGTCTGCTGATCCAGGGTCGCCGCAAGGGGCGAGGTGCGAAGTCTAGCGAAAGATCGGTCGGGGGACAAAACGTGCATGATGCCCCCCGTTCCAGAGCCTTGGCCGCGCTGTGCAAGCGCGGCCCGGGGTACTGGTTTTACCAGGGGATGGTTTCGCCCTTGTAGTTGACGAAGTGATGCCCGCCCTTGCCGGTGTAGGCGTTGACCTGGGCGATCAGCCCACGGGTGCTGGTTTGCACGTCGATGTCGGCGCCTTCGCCGCCCATGTCGGTCTTCACCCAGCCCGGGTGCAGCGAGAGCACGGTGAGTTTCTGTTGCAGCTGGCTGACGAAGCTGTTGGTCATGGAGTTCAGCGCCGCCTTGCTGGCCTTGTACAGCGCCAGCTCTGGAGCATCCGGCATGGTCACGCTGCCCAGCACCGAACTCATGAACGCCAGCACGCCGCTGTCCTGGCGGATCTGCCCGACAAAGCGCTGGGCCAGGTTGATCGGCGCCACGGCGTTGGTGAAGAACAGCTGGCCGACTTCGGCCAGGGTCGCGTGCCCCGGCAACTGGTTGTCCGGGCCCTTGACCCCGGCATTGACGAACAGCAAGTCGAACACCTGATCCTTGAGCTTGTGGCTGAGGGCGATCACGGCTTGCTGATCGTCCATGTCCAGCTGTTCGATCTGCACCTTGCCCAGGGCCTGCAGGGCCTCGGCCTTGTGCGGGTTGCGCACGGTGGCAGTGACCTGCCAGCCGTCTTCGAGCAGGCGCTGGACCAGGCCGAGGCCCAGGCCCCGGGAAGCGCCGATGATCAGAGCGGTTTTTGCCTTGGACATGAGGAGGCTCCTTGAGAAATGAGGATCACGGATTCAATGGACAGGCTTGGCCGAGCCGCAGTTGCCGCTTCTGGCGCAAGTGTCCCGGTTCGCTTGTACGGTCTTGATGCAGAGCCGCAATGGCAGCCTCTCGGGCGGTCAGTCGCGACAACCTTTGGCGCTGGGACGCGATCGGTCCGCGCCGCGGGCGGAAGCCGAGGGTGTCGCGGCTGACGGCGCCGGCTGCGGCCAGTTCTGCGATGCGCATGCATGGGGCTCGAAAGGGCTTGACCCTGGAGCATACTCCAGGCTTTAGCCTGCGCGCTCCTTGAATCGATGGAGCGACATCTATGTGGACGACCGAGCAGTATCGGACATTGGTCCGGGCCAGCGGCTGGTATGACTTGCTGGTGACCCTGGCCTTTGTCACCCCCTGGAGTTTCATGGCCCTGCACGGGCTGCTGCAGGACACGGCCCAGGCCTTGCACCTGGCGGGCAGCCTGCCGCCTTTCGAACCGACACACCTGTTGATGGCCAACCTGATGGGCTCGATTGTCTGTGTGTGGGCGGTGCTGCGGATTCGCGATCCGCAGCAGGCGTTTGGCCGTTATGACGCGGTGGGACGCATCCTTTTCGCCAGCTGGCAGGTGTACGCCCTGATGCACGGCGCCACGGCGTTGATCTGGGGGATCCTGTTGGTCGAACTGGCCTGGTGCGTGGCGCAGTTGCTGCCGGTCAAAGGCTGCGTTGGCAAGCCGGCTCCCGTGGGGCGTGCGTCGCTCATTTAATGCCCCGCCTGCCATGGCTGGCCCAGGGACACCGGTGCGTACAGGCGGGTGCGCACGGCGTCCCGGGACAGCAGCACCAGCACCAGGATGGTCGCGGCATAGGGCAGCATCGCCAGCAGGTTGGACGGTATCGCCAGCCCCAGGCCCTGGGCCACCAGATGCAGGATGCTGGCCAGGCCGAACAGGTAGGCGCCGAGCAACAGGCGCCACACGCGCCAGCTGGCGAACACCACTAGGGCCAGGGCGATCCAGCCGCGACCGGCGCTCATGTTCTCGGCCCACATCGGCGTGTAGGCCAGGGACAGGTAGGCCCCGGCCAGCCCGGCCATGGCGCCGCCGAACAGCACCGCGAGGGTGCGCACCCGCAGCACCGGCAGGCCCATGGCGCTGGCGGCGTCGGGGTTTTCGCCGACGGCCTGGATGATCAGGCCGATCCGGCTCTTGAGGATGACCCAGGCCACCAGGGCGAACAGGACGAAGGACAGGTACACCAGCGGGTCCTGGGCGAACAGCATGCGGCCGATCAGCGGGATGTCGCTGAGCCACGGCAGTGCCAGGGGCTCGAACCCGGCCAGGGGCTTGCCGACCCAGGCCGAGCCGACGAAGCTCGACAGGCCGACGCCGAAAATGCTCAGGGCCAGTCCGCTGGCCACCTGATTGGCGTTGAACACCAGGGCCACCAGGGCGAACAGCGCCGACAGCAGCATGCCCGCCGCCATCGCCAGCAGCACTCCGAGCCACAGCTGCCCGCTGTTGAGGGCGACGATAAACCCCACCACCGCGCCAAACAGCATCATGCCTTCCTGGCCGAGGTTGAGAACCCCGCTTTTTTCACAGATCAGCTCGCCCAGGGCCACCAACAGCAAGGGCGTGCCGCAGCGGACCATGGCGTAGAAGATATTGCTCAGCAGATCGATGTCCATCACAGGGCTCCGGCGGTTGCGCTGAGGGGCGTGTCGCGGCGTGCCCAGCGCAGGTTCAGGCGTGGCCGGTAGAGGATCAGTACGTCGCAGGCCAGGAGGAAGAACAGCATCATCCCCTGGAACAGCTGGGTGATGGCCTGGGGCAGGTTGAGGCTCATCTGCGCGCTTTCGCCACCGATGTACAGCAGCGCCATGAGCAGGCTGGAGAACAGGATGCCGATCGGGTTCAGGCGCCCGAGAAAGGCCACGGTGATCGCTGCATAGCCATAGCCGGGGGAGACTTGCGGCACCAGTTGGCCGATGGGGCCGCTGACTTCGCAGACTCCGGCCAGGCCCGCCAGGGCGCCGCTGATCAACAGCGCCAGCCAGATCAGGCGCTTCTGGCGAAAGCCGACGAAACCGGCGGCGCGCGGGTCCAGGCCCAGCACCTTGATCTGGAAGCCGACAAAGCTCTTCTGCAGCAACACCCAGACCGCCACCAGGGCCAGCAGGGCGAAATACACCCCGGCGTGAATCCGGCCGTCCTCCATCAACAGCGGCAGGCGGCTGAAGTCGCTGAACATCGCCGACTCGGGAAAGTTGAACCCGGCGGGGTCCTTCAAGGGACCGTGCACGCCATACAGCAACAGGTTCAGGGCGATGTAGTTGAGCATGATGCTGGTGAGGATTTCATTGGCGTTGAAGCGCGTGCGCAACCAGGCGGTGAGCCCGGCCCAGGCGGCCCCGGCCAGGGTCCCGGTGAGCAGGATCAGCACCAGCGCCCAGCGGCTTTGCAGCTCGATGAGGTTGACCGCCAGGGCACTGCCGGCCAGGGCCCCGAGCAGCAGTTGGCCTTCGGCGCCGATGTTCCAGATGCGGGCCCGGTAGGCCACCGCCAGGCCCAGGGCGCACAGCAGGATCGGCAGCGCCTTGACCAGCAGTTCACAGACGCCATACAGGTCGCTGACCGGAGCGATCAGCAAGGTGTGCAAGGTCAGTATCGGGTCCTGTCCCAGGGCCATGAACAGCAGGGCGCCGCAGCCCAGGGTCAGCACCGCGGCCAGCAGGGGCGAGCAGCCGAGCATCAGGCGCGATTGCCGTCCGCGGGGTTCGAGTGAAAGCAGCATGGGCGACTCCGTTACGCCGCAGAAGCGGGGGCTGAAGGGGACAGGGGGAAATCGCCGGCCATCCAGCCGCCGATTTCCACCAGGGAGGTGTCGGCGCAGTCCTTCAGCGCCGACAGGCGACCGCTGCACAGGGCGCCGATGCGATCGCTGATCTGCAGCAGTTCATCCAGGTCTTCGGAGATCACCAGGATCGCCGCGCCGGCGTCGCGCAGGGCTATCAGCGCCTGGTGAATGCTGGCCGCGGCGCCCACGTCCACGCCCCAGGTCGGGTGCGCGGCGATCAGCAGGCGTGGCTGCTGGAGGATTTCGCGCCCGAGGATGAATTTCTGCAGGTTGCCGCCGGACAGGCTGCGGGCCGGGCTTTGGGCGTCGCCGGTCTTGACCCCGAAGCGCTGGATGATGTTTTCGGCCAGGGCCCGGACCCGGGATCGTCGAATCAGGCCGTGGCGCACCAGTCCCTGCCCAAAGGCGCTGAGCAGGGCGTTGTCTTCCAGGCTCAGCTCCGGCACGGCGCCGTGCCCCAGGCGTTCGGCGGGGACAAAGGCCAGGCCCTTGCGGCGCCGCGCATCGGGGTACAGGTGGCCCACGGCCTGGCCGGCAAAGCAGATGCGTCGGGCCTCGTCGGCTGCCAGGCGCTGCTCGCCGCTGAGCAGGGCCAGCAGCTCGTCCTGGCCGTTGCCGGCGACCCCGGCGATGCCGACGATCTCGCCGCTGCGCAGGCTCAGGTCGATGGCCTTGAGGGAGCAGCCGAAGGGATCCGGGCTGTGCCAGCTCAGCTGGTCGATGCGCAGGAACTCATGGCTGCCCTGGGCTTTGGGGTGATCGCTGATCATCGCCGCGGCGTCGCCCACCATCAGCCGCGCCAGCTCCGGGTCCGAGCACTGCGCAGGAATGCAGTGCCCGGCCACTCGGCCCGCGCGTAGCACGGTGGCGCTGTGGCACAGGGCGCGCACCTCGGCGAGCTTGTGGCTGATGAACAGGATGCTGCAGCCTTCGTCGGCCAGCCGGCGCAGGGTCGTGAACAGATCGTCGACCTCCCGGGGCGTCAGGACCGAGGTCGGTTCGTCGAGGATCAGCAGCCGGATGTCCTGCATCAGGCAGCGCACGATCTCTACCCGCTGGCGCTCGCCGATGGACAGGCTGTGCACCAGGCGCTGGGGTTCCAGGGGCATGCCGTAGCGCTGGGAAACCTCGCGGATCCTGCCTTCCAGCTGGCTTGGCGTGCCCTCGCCACGGCCCAGGGCCAGGGCGATGTTCTGCGCCACGCTGAGGGTTTCGAACAACGAGAAATGCTGGAACACCATGCCGATGCCCAGGCTCCGGGCCTGGGCCGGATGAGCGATGGACTGACGGCGCCCTTGCCAGAGCAGGTCCCCGGAATCGGCCTGGATCACCCCGTAGATGATCTTCATCAAGGTGCTCTTGCCGGCGCCGTTTTCCCCCAGCAAGGCATGGATTTCCCCGGGAGCGATGCGCAGGTCGATGGCGTCGTTGGCCAGGCAGCCGGGGTAGCGTTTGCTGATCTGGCGCAGTTGCAGGCGCGGCGTGGGGTCAATGGGCAGGGCGGAATTGGGCATGGCTGGCTCGACGGCTTGGCGGTGTGCCTGTGGATAAAGCAATTTCCTGGCCAGGGGGTCAGAAAAACCTGGAGCCCGCTCTGGCATGCACCTTGAGCGATGAGCCAAGACCCGGGGCGAGCACCAGTTAGGGGCAAAGTGCTTGAAACGGCGCCTTTTTTGTCCGCTGGCGGGTGAGCGAAAAATGATCAGTTGCCTGCAGGCCCTGCGGCGTCAGGGGCTGGAGCAGCCTTGCACGGGTTATCCACAGCTTGCTCCACAGTAATTGTGTGCAAGCCTCCGGCTTGGGCATAAGCCCGGGGCGGTTGTTTCCGAACCGCGATAAACCGTCCTAAGCTGCTGTTTTCCAGTACAAAAAGCCTGGCTCTGGGGTTTTTGGACGAAAACTGAGCAATGCCCGCAAAGCCACGTTGCAGAAGGGTTACAGCGCTATGTGCTCAGGTTATCCACAGTCGGGTGCACAGCCGATGTGGGCAACTGCGCCCGGGGCGTCGAGGTTATGCACAAGGTGGCTGGGCCGGCTTGGTGCGTTCAGCGCTGCAAGAGGATGCGTCCGCGACTGAGGTCGGCCAGTTGCTGTTGCAGGGTGTCGATCAAGGCTTCACCCAGGGCCAGTTGCAGCTCCACGCCGTTGGCGGTAAAGGCTTCATCCAGCAGTAATCCGCCCAGTTCGGCGATGCGCAGCTTGACCAGGGCCAGCTCGCTGAAACTGCAGGCGCAGCGCAGTGGCACACGGTTGACCAGGGCAATGCGCTCGGCGCCCTGCAGGCATTTGTTGGCACCGCCGCCGTAGGCTCGGGCCAGGCCGCCGGTGCCCAACTGAATACCGCCGTACCAGCGGATCACCAGCACCGCGACCTGATCGCAGTCCTGGGCTTCGATGGCCGCGAGGATCGGTCTGCCGGCGGTGCCGCCGGGTTCGCCGTCGTCATTGCTGCGGTACTGGTCGCCGAGTTTCCACGCCCAGCAGTTATGCGAGGCGTTGAGGTCACTGTGCTGCTGGATGAAGGCTTGGGCCTCGGCCGCGCTGCTGATGGGCGCGGCGAAGGTGATGAAGCGGCTTTTGCGAATCTCCTCGCGGTATTCGCAAAGGCCGGCCAGGGTAAAGGGCATGGGCGTCAGTCTTTCTGGGCGGGAGTCAGGCCACAGCCTTTGAGAATGATGCGGATCAGGTTGTTGCCGGCCGCTTCGAAGTCCTGCTTGGTCAGGCGGCTGCGGCCGGTGACGCGGCAGATCTGGGTGGCGAAGTCGGCGTAGTGCTGGGTGCTGCCCCAGAGCAGGAAGATCAGGTGCACCGGATCGACCGGGTCCATCTTGCCGGCGTCGATCCAGGCCTGGAACACTGCGGCGCGGCCCTGGAACCAGGCGCGGTAGTCCTGGCTGAAGTACTCGCTGAGGCATTCGCCGCCGCTGATGATTTCCATGGCGAAGATCCGCGAGGCCTGGGGCTGGCGACGGGAAAACTCCATCTTGGCGCGAATGTAGCGGGTCAGGGCCTCGGCCGGGTCGTCCTCGGCGGTGAGTGTGTTGAAGGTGCTGTCCCAGAGTTCGAGGATGTTGCTCAGCACCGCGATGTACAGCCCCAGCTTGTTGGTGAAGTAGTAGTGCAGGTTGGCTTTGGGCAGCCCGGCGTTCTGCGCAATGGTGTTCATGCTGGTGCCTTTGAAGCCGTGACGGGCGAACTCGTCCTCGGCGGCCTGGATGATGGCCTCTTCATTCTTCTGCCGAATGCGGCTGGCGGGTTTGCCTGGGTGAGGAGCGCTGTGGGCGGGGACTTCAAAGGTCATGGAGGTTTCCGAGCAAGTCTGTGGGTGCAACCTGTGCGTTGATAGCGCACCCACGTGGATCAGACAAGCCTTGGTGCGACAAAAGCTTCAGCGGGCGTTCAGGCCGGGTTTTTCCGGCGCCGGATTTATGTCGTTCGGCAGGCTTTTGCCCTCCGGCAGCAGCAGACACATGAGCAGTGCGGTGAGGCCGCCGCTGGTGATCGCCGAGTCGAACAGGGTCTGCACCACCTGGGGCAGCAGGTGCAGCAGGTTCGGTTGTGCGGCGATGCCCAGGCCGACGCCGAAGGAGGTGGCGATGATCAGCATGCTGCGCCGGTCCAGGGGCGCCTGGGCGAGAATGCGTACCCCGGCGGCGGCGACGCTGCCGAACATCACCAGGGTGGCGCCACCGAGTACCGGCTTGGGGATCTGTTGCAGCAACGCGCCGATCAGCGGGAACAGCCCCAGGCAGAACAGGATCAGGCCGATGTACAGACCGACGAAGCGGCTGGCCACGCCGGTCAGCTGAATCACGCCGTTGTTCTGGGCGAAGGTGGTGTTGGGAAAGGCACTGAAGGTGGCGGCGATCAGGCAACTGACGCCGTCCCCCAGGACGCCGCCCTTGAGCCGGTTGATGTAGGCGGGGCCGCTGATGGGCTGGCGCGCCAGCATGCAGTTGGCGGTGAGGTCGCCGACGGTTTCCAGGGTGCTGATCAGGTAGATCAGGGCGACGGGGACAAAGGCGCTCCAGTCGAAACTGAAGCCGTACTTGAAGGGTTGCGGCAGGCTGATCAACGGCAGATCGGGCAGGGGCTGGGGCACCAGCTTGCCGCTGAACCAGGCCGCCAGGCTGCCCAGGGCCAGGCCGATGATGATGGCGCTGAGGCGAATCCACGGGGTCTCGCTGCGGTTGAGCACAATGATGGTCAGCAGCACCAGCAGGCCCAGGCCGAGATTGCCTGGGGCGCCGAAGTCCGGGGCATTGAAGCCGCCTCCCAGATCGGTGATGCCGACCTTGATCAGGCTGATGCCGATCAGGGTGATGACGATGCCGGTGACCAGCGGGGTGATGACCCTGCGCAGTTGCCCGATAAAGCGGCTGAGGACGATCTGTACCAGGGCGCCGAAGAAGCACACACCAAAGATCATCGCCAGGATGTCTTCCGGGCTGCCGCCTCTGTGCTTGACCAGGAAACCCGCCGCCAGCACTGCACCCAGGAAGGCGAAACTGGTGCCTTGCAGGCAGATCATTCCGGCGCCGATGCCCCACGGGCGGCGCGCCTGGATAAAGGTGCCGACCCCGGACACCATCAGCGCCATGCTGATCAGGTAGGGCAGGTGGGTCGACAGGCCCAGGGCCGAGCCTATGACCAGTGGCGGGGTAATGATGCCGACAAAGCTGGCCAGTACATGCTGCAGGGCGGCCAGCAGCGCGGCGAGGGCGCGCGGGCGATCGTTGAGGCCGTAGATCAGTTCAGTGGGGCGGGAGGGGGTGGACGACATGGCATGCAACTCGGGCTGAGGATTCTGGATGCCCAGGCCTGTGCAAAAAGCTGTCCAAGTGATTAGTTTATTGTCGGAAATATCGCCCCGGGCCTTTGACTGCGCGGCTTTGCCGGGGGCTGGCGGATACTCAGCGGGTTGCCGCCAGGCTCTCCAGAAAGCTCTCCAGCACCAAGTGGGGGCGTCGTCCCTTGCGTGTGACCGAAGACAGGCTCAGGTCATAGAAGCGCGACTTGGGCTTGAGGGCGCGCAAGCGGCCCTGTTGGACCCAGAGAGCGGCGTAGTGGTCGGGCAGGTAGCCGATGTAGCGTCCGGTGAGGATCAGGAAGGCCATGCCTTCGCGATCGGATGCACTGGCGGTGCAGTTCAGCGCCTGGTAATGGGCCTGGATCTCCGCTGGCAGGCGGAAGGTCGGGGCAATGGCGTCCTGGTCGTTGAGACGCCGATCGTCCAGTTGCCTGTCGTCGACATAGAACAGTGGGTGGCCCACCGCGCAGTACAGCAATGAGCGTTCGTCATACAGCGGCTGGTACTCCAGCCCGGACAGGGCGCTGGCCTGGGGCACGACGCCGACGTGCAGGCGGCCGTCGAGGACCCCTTGCTCGACTTCGCTGGGGGCAATCATGCGGATCTGGATCTGCACATCCGGCCCGCGTTCCTTCAGTTGCGCCAGGGCGTGGGTGATGCGCATGTGGGGCAGGGTGACCAGGTTGTCGGTGAGGCCGATGATCAACTCGCCCCGCAGATGGTGGTGCAGGCCGTTGACCTCGGTGCGAAAGCTTTCCAGGGCGCTGAGCAGTTGCAGGGTCGATTGATAGACCTCGCGACCTTCTTCGGTCAGGGAAAAGCCGGCGCGTCCGCGTTGGCACAGGCGCAGGCCGACGCGTTGCTCAAGGTCGCTCATCTGCTGGCTGATGGCCGAGCGGCCGATGCCGAGCACGGTTTCTGCGGCCGAGAAGCCGCCGCACTCCACCACGCTGCGAAAGATCCGCAGCAGGCGGATATCAAAGTCGCTGACTTGTGCCAGCGGATCGGTTCGACGGTTGCTCATTGTTTAGTGGAGGCCGGACTGAAGGTTATTAAAGTTGAATTTCACCGACTTTATAGCCGTGGCAACTTAGTCGCAACAACGCTTTTGTTCCTATGCCGCTTCATTGCCTTGCGAGGTTTTGCTCATGAACATGCCGGAAACCGCTCCTCAGTCCCTGGCCAGTCAGCTCAAGCTTGATGCTCACTGGATGCCCTACACCGCCAACCGCAACTTCCAGCGTGACCCGCGGCTGATCGTCGGCGCCGAAGGCAGCTGGCTGGTGGATGACAAGGGACGCAAGGTCTATGACTCGCTGTCCGGTCTGTGGACCTGCGGCGCCGGTCACTCGCGCAAGGAGATTCAGGAAGCGGTATCCAAGCAGCTGGGCACCCTGGATTATTCGCCAGGCTTCCAGTTCGGCCATCCGCTGTCGTTCAAGCTGGCGGAGAAGATCACTGACCTGACCCCGGGCAACCTGAACCATGTGTTCTTCACCGATTCCGGCTCCGAGTGCGCCGATACCGCGGTGAAGATGGTGCGTGCCTACTGGCGCCTGAAAGGCCAGTCGACCAAGACCAAGATGATTGGCCGTGCCCGTGGCTACCACGGGGTGAACATCGCCGGCACCAGCCTGGGCGGCGTCAACGGCAACCGTAAGTTGTTCGGTCAGGCGATGATGGATGTCGACCATTTGCCGCACACCCTGTTGGCCAGTAACGCGTTTTCCCGGGGTATGCCAGAGCAGGGCGGCATTGCCCTGGCCGATGAGCTGCTGAAACTGATCGAGTTGCACGACGCTTCCAACATTGCAGCGGTCTTCGTCGAGCCTATGGCCGGTTCCGCTGGGGTACTGGTGCCTCCGCAGGGCTACCTCAAGCGTCTGCGGGAAATCTGCGACCAGCACAATATCCTGCTGGTGTTCGACGAAGTGATCACCGGCTTTGGCCGCACCGGTTCGATGTTTGGTGCCGACAGCTTCGGCGTGACCCCGGACCTGATGTGCGTGGCCAAGCAAGTCACCAACGGCGCCATTCCCATGGGCGCGGTGATTGCCAGCTCCGAGATCTATCAGACCTTCATGAACCAGGCGACTCCCGAGTACGCAGTGGAGTTCCCTCACGGCTACACCTACTCGGCGCACCCGGTGGCCTGTGCGGCGGGCCTGGCGGCACTGGATCTTTTGCAGAAGGAAAACCTGGTGCAGAGCGTGGCTGAAGTCGCTCCGCATTTCGAGAATGCGCTGCACGGCATCAAGGGCGCGAAGAACGTGATCGATATCCGTAACTACGGTCTGGCCGGCGCGATCCAGATCGCGGCCCGTGACGGCGATGCGATCGTGCGTCCGTTCGAGGCCGGCATGGCCCTGTGGAAAGCCGGTTTCTACGTGCGCTTCGGCGGCGACACCCTGCAGTTCGGCCCAACCTTCAACAGCAAGCCGCAAGACCTTGATCGTCTGTTCGATGCGGTCGGCGAAGTGCTGAACAAGCTCGACTGATTCGATCCTTCTTATATAGAAGCAGGCATGAAGCGTTTCGTGCCTGCGCCTTCCCCCCTTTCAGGAGTCCCCGCATGAGTCTGATTCAACACCTGATCCACGGCGAACTGGTCAGCGACAACGGCCGTAGCAGTGACGTGTTCAACCCGTCCACCGGCAAGGCGATTCATAAAGTGCCGTTGGCCAGTCGTGAAACCATCCAGCAAGCCATCGACTCGGCCAAATCCGCATTCCCGGCCTGGCGCAATACGCCACCGGCCAAGCGTGCCCAGGTGATGTTCCGCTTCAAGCAACTGCTGGAGCAGAACGAGGCACGCATTGCCCAGCTGATCAGTGAGGAACACGGCAAGACGCTGGAGGACGCGGCGGGTGAATTGAAGCGCGGTATCGAGAACGTCGAATATGCCTGTGCTGCGCCGGAAGTCCTTAAAGGCGAGTACAGCCGTAACGTGGGGCCGAACATCGATGCCTGGTCCGATTTCCAGCCACTGGGCGTGGTGGCTGGTATCACGCCGTTCAACTTCCCGGCCATGGTTCCGCTGTGGATGTACCCGCTGGCGATCGTTTGCGGTAACTGTTTCATCCTCAAACCGTCCGAGCGCGATCCAAGCTCCACCCTGTTGATCGCCGAGCTGCTGCATGAAGCCGGTCTGCCCAAGGGCGTGCTGAACGTGGTGCATGGTGACAAGGCGGCGGTGGATGCGCTGATCGAGGCGCCGGAAGTCAAGGCGCTGAGTTTTGTAGGGTCGACGCCGATTGCCGAATACATCTATGCCGAAGGCACCAAGCGCGGCAAGCGCGTCCAGGCACTGGGCGGGGCGAAGAACCACGCGGTACTGATGCCCGATGCCGATCTGGATAACGCCGTCAGTGCTCTGATGGGCGCAGCCTATGGTTCCTGCGGTGAGCGTTGCATGGCGATTTCGGTGGCCGTGTGTGTAGGGGATCAAGTGGCCGATGCCCTGGTTGCCAAGCTGGTGCCTCAGATCAAGGCGCTGAAGATTGGTGCCGGCACTTCCTGTGGTCTGGACATGGGGCCGCTAGTTACCGCGCAGGCGCGTGACAAGGTCAGTGGCTATGTAGAGGAAGGCGTTGCCGCGGGCGCGCAACTGGTGGTGGACGGTCGTGGCCTGAGCGTGGCCGGTCACGAAGACGGTTTCTTCCTCGGTGGCTGCCTGTTCGACCGTGTCACTCCAGAGATGCGCATCTATAAGGAAGAGATCTTTGGGCCGGTGCTGTGCATCGTCCGAGTTAACAGCCTGGAAGAAGCCATGCAACTGATCAACGATCACGAGTACGGCAACGGCACTTGCATCTTTACTCGTGACGGTGAAGCGGCGCGTCTGTTCTGCGACGAGATCGAAGTGGGCATGGTGGGCGTCAACGTACCGCTGCCGGTGCCGGTGGCTTATCACAGCTTCGGTGGTTGGAAGCGCTCGCTGTTTGGTGACCTGCATGCTTATGGTCCTGATGGCGTGCGTTTCTACACGCGCCGCAAGGCCATCACTCAGCGTTGGCCGCAACGTGCCAGCCATGAAGCGTCGCAGTTCGCCTTCCCTAGTTTGTAAGTAGTGAGGCAACAAAGGCCGGCCCTGATGGGCCGGCCTTTGCTTTTATGGGCTTTGCGACCGATATGACAGATTTATGAAAATAGATGTTGACGGCAGATTCTACAGGTCTATAATTCGCCCCACTTCCGGCGCAGTCGAAACGGAAAACTCCTTGAGATTCAACGAGTTACGCGGTTTTCGACAGCGGTTACGCTTCAGTTCATCGAAGCCAGAAGCAGTTGGCAAGGCAGTGTTTTTCGCCTTGTTAACGATTCGATCCTCTCGGTCGAAAGCGGTTGAAAAGAGGTGTTGACAGCAGCGTGTAACGCTGTAGAATTCGCCTCCCGCTAACGAGAGATCGAAAGCGCAAGTGGTTGAAGT
>NZ_QKLN01000073.1:0-435 GCF_003225665.1 Pseudomonas sp. TKO26 | reverse complement strand
TACGGACACTTGGTCGAGGCTGTGCACCGGCTCGTGGACAGGGTAGTAGCCGTCCCTGGAATCGCCCCTCGCCCACAGCCCCAGCATCCCCAGCTCGGTGGCGGCCCAGCAGTTCATCGCCCGTCGCCAGGCCGCCACGGGGCCGGGCCACGCGCCGCCCGATACCCACGGCCCGGGCCTGGGCCCGCTCTCCCCGTCCGCCGGATTGCGCGACGCGGCGGCCACCGTGGCGCCCCTGACGGGGGACCCCGGGACGTGCCCCCCCCCGGTGCCCGCACAACGTGCGCGGCCGCTGACCCGCGGCGCCGCCGGGCCCTACGCCGTCCTGGGCCTTTTCGGGCTTGCCGCGCCCGTGGACGTCTGCCTTCAGCACCGGGCGATGGCACGGCACGCCGTTAACCACACCCTTGGGTACGCTGATGGCCAGCTGAGTCA
>NZ_QKLN01000072.1:0-436 GCF_003225665.1 Pseudomonas sp. TKO26 | reverse complement strand
GCCAAGCATGGCTCGGCCCCAGTAGCGGCGGCGGGCTTCGGCGTGAGCGGGGAATGCCTGGTGCAGCATCGGATGCGTGCCGCCGCACACGCCGGCGGTGTCGCGGTTGTCGGGGGTGGCCGAGGGGGTGGCGATTCCAGCCCCCGCGAGGACCAGGCAAGGGCTGCCGGGGCAGGCGGCTGGCGGTCGTTCGCGCGGGGGGGGGGGGTGGGCCCCCCGCGGCCCCGGACCACCACCCCCCCCCGCAGCCTGGTCTCCGGGCGGGGCCGCCCCCTCTTTCCCCCCCCCTTGCCCTTTTTCCAAAAGTGGTGAAACCACGGCTTTGGCCACCCCTTGGTTCGCCGCGCGAGGGAAGTAACAAAACGACGGGCGGCCTCTTTCCGCGGGGAGTTCAAGGATTAGATACGTGGTGCGGTGGGGGGAGGGAGGCGGATGG
>NZ_QKLN01000051.1:0-436 GCF_003225665.1 Pseudomonas sp. TKO26 | reverse complement strand
CTTTGGTCGCGGCCACCATGCCGAAGGTGGCCGTGACCATCATCACCGCGCCAAATCCTCCGGCGCAGTCCAGCTTCACGCCATCGCCGACAAAACTCTTCTGCAAACAGATGCTGCCGTCTGGTTTGGGATAGCGCAGTTGCTCGGTGGAAAACACGCACGGCACGCTGTAATGGCGAGTCACGGTGCGGGAGAACCCATAATCGCGGCGCAGCGTGGAGCGGACTTTGGAGGCCAGCGGGTCGTTGAAGGTGCGGTTCAAGTCGCAGACTTGGATCAGCGTCGGGTCGATCTGCCCGCCGGCGCCGCCAGTGGTGATGATCTGGATCTTGCGACGCTTGCACCAGGCAATAAGCGCGGCTTTGGCGTTGACGGCGTCAATGCAGTCGATCACGCAATCGATGTTGGGCGTGATGTACTCGGCCATGGCGTCGCG
>NZ_QKLN01000050.1:0-438 GCF_003225665.1 Pseudomonas sp. TKO26 | reverse complement strand
GGTGCGGGTAGCGCTCCAGGTATTCGCAGCGGATGCCCACCTGCTGCGCCACCTTGGCGGCGATCACGCGCAGCTGGGCGGCCGGGGTGTGGCCCAGGGCGAACAGCGGCTCGGTGAAGATCTTCCAGATCGGGAGGAGCGGGGCGGGGGTGGGGACGAGGGTCTCGTACAAGATCTGCCGGAGTGTGCGGCGCTCGGGGGTACCGGGGGTGGGCACAGTGAGGACGTCCGTGCGGTGGCGTGGCGGGTCGGGGGGGTGCGTTCGCTGGTGGCCTGGGCTTCCATTTCCGCTGGGGTTGCCCTATTGTGGCTGGGGCGGTGGTCCTTGTGTGGGCGGGGTGTGGGGATTGCAGTCTGGGGGGGGGGGGTGTCGGTGCGCGGGGTTGTGTTGCCGGGAGTGCGTGCCGGTGGTCGGTGGAGGGGCGGGGTGGGTGTCGG
>NZ_QKLN01000049.1:0-443 GCF_003225665.1 Pseudomonas sp. TKO26 | reverse complement strand
GACGTGTGCGGAGGCCGAGGAAACCTAGCGGAGCGAACCGAGGATGCGTTCGACGAAACGGTTGAAGGCAGTGCCGAGAATGGAGGATACGTCGTGGATGAGGATCGTCAGGCGGCGGGGCAGGTCGACTTCGCCGTCGGCGATGACCTGCATCGCCAGGGGCAGCACATGCTGGGGGGGCCGCAGCAGTCGGATCAGCAGGCCCAGGAGGGGAAGGGGGAGGGGCACGGCGGGGCGGGGGGCGGTCGGCGTCTTTTGCCCCGGATGGCCCTGGGCGTATGGTTGGGGGGGCCCTTTTTTTAAACTGATGCTGGCGGGCCTAAGAGACGGCATGGGTGGTGTAGTGTGTCAGCGGCGTGAGGAGGCTAGAGAGTTGTAGCAGAGTGAGTGGGTGACGGCGGATATATCAGTGTGGGCGGTGACGAGGAATTAGGTTGTAATGT
>NZ_QKLN01000071.1:0-447 GCF_003225665.1 Pseudomonas sp. TKO26 | reverse complement strand
GTGGTGGACCCCGGCAATCGTTACGGCGTGCCCCACACCCGGGGGCCCCCGGGGCTGGGGCAGCGCCCGGGCGTTCACCGCCCGCCCCCGGGTGGCCCCGGTGGAGGGCACGCCGCTACGCTTGGCGGGGGGCACCCCGCGCAGCCTGGGCAGCCGGGCCGGGGCCAGGTGGGGGTGGCCCTTGCGGCCGGGACGGGGGATTGCCCGCCGCGCGGCCGGGGCGCGGCCGCCGGCCCGCGCGGCGCAGCAGGGGTAGAGGCCCCCCCCGCCATGGGCGCTTGCCGTGACCGCACCCCCAGAGCAGGCGGGGCTCCCCGCCGGCCCATCCCCCCCCCCCCACAGTCGGGCCACGCCTGCCAGGTGCGCGCCGGTCGGGCCCGCCCGGCCGCCCTTATGGTCGTACAGACCCGACTCTTATAACCAACCCCCGCCATGCGAGCGTACTAG